>JAIBJL010000369.1 GCA_020029545.1 Gammaproteobacteria bacterium | reverse complement strand
ACACCGTGACGTTTGCAGAACGCGAACGTGAGGATGTTCGCGATCGCTGCCGGGATTGCCGGGGCGCCGACCAGAGTCTCGAGTTTCGCGTTCATGGGAACCTCGACATCGTCATCGATGCGTCAATCAGCGCGGCCCTGCTGGATTCGATACGGGTGGATTCGATGCAGGCGGATTCGATTGCGGCGGCGTTTCCGCAGGCGGGGGCACCGGCGGAGCGGTCTGCACCGGCGGACTGGCCGTGGTCGTATCCGTTCCCGGCGCAGGGGCATGCGCACCGGCCGTGGGATCAGCATACCGCGACAGCTCTTCGATCGGTGGCAGCAGCGGCTGACGTTCGCCTGGGAGCAGCGTGATCTTGCCTTTGCGACGCGCCAGCTGTTGGTCGCGCAGAACATTGTACTTGGCGTTGGTGGTGATCGCCGCGCCGACATCGTCGCGCAGAATGGTGGGACGGATGAAGACCATCAGATTGCGCTTTTCCTTCGAACCGCTGCGCGTTCTGAACAGCTCGCCGATGATGGGAATCGAGCCGAGGATGGGCACGCGCGCCTCGCTTTCGAGCGCCGTGTCGGTGATCAAGCCGCCCAGCACGATCATGCCGCCGTCTTCAACGAGCACCGTCGTGGAGATGGTGCGCTTGTTGGTGATCAGGTCCACCGCGCCTGTCACGCCCTGGGTGATGGCGGAATTCTCCTGTTCGATCTTCAGCTGCACGGCGGTGCCTTCGTTGATCTGCGGCGTGATCTTGAGAATGTTGCCCACCTCTTCACGCTGAATGGTCTGGAACGGATTCACCGAGCCGCTGCTGCTACCGCTGCTGGTGCTGCTGCTGTTGGTGTATTGGCCGGTGATGAACGGCACTTCCTGCGCCACTTTGATCTCCGCTTCCTCGTTGTCGAGCGTGGTGATCGAGGGCGTCTGCAGGATGTTGCTGGTGCCGTCGTTGCGCAACGCGCGTAACAACACGGCGAAATTGAGACCACCGTCTTCGATCATCCCGGCGCCCAGCGTCAGGCCACTGCCCAAAGCGCTGCCGAGCGCCGACTCATCCTTACTGAGGATGGCGGAGGCAAGGCTGCCGATGCTGGTATTGCCGACCGTCTGGTTGAAGGTACCGATGGGAATCGTGCTGCCTTCCTCTTCGCTATAGACTGCCCAGTTCACGCCCAACTCGGCGGCGCGCGTCGTGGTGATCTCGACCAGGATTGCCTCGAGGTGCACCTGTGCCCGACGAATGTCGAGCCGGTCGATGATGGACTTGATCTGTCGCATAACTTTTGGCGGTGCGGTGACGATCAGGGCGTTGGTGCCTTTGTCGAAGGAAACCATGGTGCTGCGATCAGTCGCTGCGGCGGCTGCAGGTTGAGTTGCCCCACCGCCGG
The DNA here is from genome assembly GCA_020029545.1 of Gammaproteobacteria bacterium. GTDB lineage: Bacteria > Pseudomonadota > Gammaproteobacteria > Steroidobacterales > Steroidobacteraceae > Steroidobacter. The sequence goes on along the minus strand of JAIBJL010000369.1, from coordinate 3,814 downwards.
GTGCGCTCGCCTGCACGAAGCCCTGGACCTGCTCTTTCAGTCGTCCGGCGAGTTCTTCGGCATCGGCATATTTGAGGTAGATGACCTCGGTGCCGGTGCCGGTCTCCAGCGGCGTATCCAGATGAGCAATGAGCGCCTTGAGGCGCAACCGCTGCGATTTCTCGCCACTGATCAGGACACTGTTGGTGCGGTCATCGGCGACCACCTTGCCGGCGGTCCCGGCGGCTACTTCAGCCTGCTGCCCGGGACCTGCGAACAGGGTGTTCGCAACGCGCACGATGTCGCCGGCGCTGGCATTCTCCAGCCGCACGATATCGATTTCCTCGTCGCCCGCCTGGTCGATGCGCTGAATGATGCGCATCATGCGGCTGACATTGCTGGCGCGGTCGGAAATGATCAGCGAGTTGGACGCCTGGTAGGCAACCAGATGCGCCTGTTGCGGCATCAACGGCCGCAGGATCGGCACCAGCTGAGCGGCATTCACGTTGTGGACGGAGACGACCTGGGTCACGAACTCATCGGACGAGGAGCTGACGTGATCGGGCAGGTCGTTGGCAGGGACCTGGCGCGCATTGGCATCGGGAATGATCTTGACGGTATCGCCGGAGGGCACGGCGACGAATCCATGAACCTGCAGAATCGACAGGAAGGTCTCGTACAAGGCATCCGGCGGCATCGGCGTCGAAGAAATGATCGTTACCTGGGCACGTACCCGCGGATCGATGATGAAGCGCTTGCCCGTGACTGCGGCCACGACTTCGACGACCTGAGCCAGATCGACATCGCGGAAATTCAGCGTGGTGGCGGATTGTTGCTGCTGCTGAGCAAATACGCTGGCGCAGCTGAACGCACAGATCAGCGCACAGATCAGCGTAATCGGGCCTTGGCGCAGCCCACGCGGATGCGATCCTCTCGCAGCCGGTCGCAGTGATGTTTCTAACGTCATTGACGGTCCTTAGAAGCAAATTACAGTGTCGTGAGTGCGCATGTGCGGCGCCGGGTCAACCGCTGTCCGGTGGAGTCGAGCCTGGAGGAGCGCCAGTGGGGGCGCGACCACCCGTGGCAATCGATCCGCCCGCGTCGGGCACCTGAAGCTGGCTCATATTCAGCGACAGCTCCTGCGCCTGGCCATTACGTTCCACCGTCACGGTGACGCGATCGGCCGAGCCCATGGTGCTGAAAATCTCCATACCGCGCTGTGGATCATCGAGTGGCGTCCCGTTGATCGCCAACACGAGATCGCCCGGCTGCAGGCCGAGCTTGGCGAACTGTTGCCGCTGTCGTCCTGGATAAACGCGATAGCCGCGTTGCACGCCGTTGGCGAACACCGGTTGCGGCCGCACGACCTCCGTGAACGCAGTCGGATTGGTCTCCGCGAGACGACGCAGGTTCTCGGTCACTTGATTCCCAGGCCGCGCCGCTGTCGCGGGCCGAGTGACTAACCCCGGATTGCCGGCACTGAGCCGTGGCAAGTTCAGGGTTTCGAGCCGCCCGCCGGTATCCAGCGTCACGCGATCGGCATACACCGCTTTCAAAGTGGTACTGCCGCGTACGATTTTTCCGACAGCATACATGCGGGCGTTGTTGGCCGATTCGCCGATGAAGGCGAAACCGAGTGCCGGATCTTCCGCTGCCCAGGTGCCAGCCAGCACCAGGTTCATTTGTGTCTGCGGCGCATCCGCTGGATTCATTGCGGTTTCAACCCGCGCCGTGCCAAACAGATGCGCATTGGCGATGGCCTGCACATCGAAGCCCTTGCGGGGGGCATTGAAGGGTTGCGGCGGAGCGGTGACTGCGGGCGCCGTGTCGCCGCGATCGAGAATGAGCCAGGTGAGCTGCACCAGTTGCCAGGCGATTCCGATCACCAGCACGAGGACCAACACGCCCGGCACGGTTTGCGATACCCGATCGACCCATTGCTGGGGTGAGAGCTGTTGAAACTCGCGCAGGGCAGGCGGAAGCGGCATTTATTGTGGCAGATGATTCACGTGGGAGGAGCCAGTGACGAAACGCAGTTGCATACCGCCGGAATCGTTGTGGTCAGAGCCTGTAGGACCATCGGTTTCGGAGGCGGGTAAGCATCCATTATGTCATCATACGGATTCTGCATAGTGCGTCACAAGAGATTGTTCCCATTGGTTAAAAATACGAGTACCGCGGCATTCTCCGTGCGCATCTTCGTCCGCCCCGCTGCTGTTCCCCTTGGTGGCGGCCCGGGCGCGAGACAATGACCGATTCGAGTGCCCCGCGAAATGGGTAATTGCGTCGCGGTGGGGCGACATCCGTGACGGCCTTCATCGGGTCGATCGGCTGACGCCCGGAAGACTCGCAACGATGAGCTTTATCGATTGCGCGGCGATTCGCTATGACCACGTGTGTGGGTGGAGCGTTCCGTCCGGGTTGTCGCAGGCGCGGGAGTACCGCCTTGTAAACTGCAGCTTTCCACCCTATAAAGGATCGCACCTACAGATGCGTCGACGTTGATGGCGGAAGAGACCACACGACATGCTCGGGAGCTGGTTGCCGAGGCCGAAGAACCCAAGGTCAAGCGACCACCGCTCTACCAGGTCGTCCTGTTGAACGACGACTACACGCCCATGGAGTTCGTGGTCGATGTGCTGGAACGCATCTTCGGCATGGATCGCACCAAGGCCACTCGTGTCATGCTGGAGGTGCACACCAAAGGGAAGGGTGTCTGTGGCGTATACACGTTCGAGATTGCCGAGACGAAAGTTGCCCAGGTAACCACCTATGCCCGGCAGCATCAGCATCCGCTTCTTTGCACCATGGAAGAAACCTGATGACACAGCCGTCTATTGCTCAATGCGTTGCGTGGCAAATCCTGATACATGGGGTTGCAGCGACCGTGAAGACTGGCGATGTGGGTGGTCAGGGCGACGCCACCATGGCGCTGGCGCGGGATGAGTGATGCAATCGGTGGAATTATCGGCATGGCGGGGCGAACAATCGTTAAGGGTTGGGATCACATAGGAATCTGCACTTAGGAACTGAAACTCACGTGTTAAGCAGCGAACTCGAAATCTGTCTGAACGAAGCCTTCCAGTCGGCGCGCGAGGCACGTCATGAGTTCATGACGGTCGAGCATCTGCTGCTGGCCATCGTCGATACCCCGAAGGTGCGCGAAATCCTGCGGGCCTGCGGTGCCGACGTGGTCAAACTGCGCAAGGATCTCAAAGAGTTCATCGATCAAACCACGCCGCGTTTGAAGGACGATGACGATCGCGAAGTGCAGCCGACGCTGGGGTTCCAGCGCGTGCTGCAGCGTGCGGTATTCCACGTGCAGTCAAGCGGCAAAAAGGAAGTCACGGCCGCCAATGTGCTGGTCGCGATTTTCAGCGAAAAGCACTCGCATGCTGCCTATCTGTTGTCGATGCAGGACGTGGCGCGACTGGACGTCGTCAATTACATCTCGCACGGCTTATCCAAGATTGGTGACGATCGTCCGGAGAAGGATGAAACGCCGCCGGGCGTGGAGACCGAGCGCGATGGCGACAGCGGCACGGCCCTGGAAAAGTACGCGACGAATCTGAACAAGATGGCGATGGAGGGGCGCATCGATCCGCTGATCGGTCGCCAGCTAGAGATCGACCGCACAGTCGAGATCCTGTGCCGCCGGCGCAAGAACAATCCGCTGTTCGTCGGCGAGGCGGGCGTTGGCAAGACCGCGATTGTCGAAGGCCTGGCGCGTCTGATCGTCGAAGGGAAGGTGCCAGATGTACTCAGCGACAGTACGGTATACGCGCTTGACATGGGTGCACTGACCGCCGGTACCAAGTACCGGGGCGACTTCGAA
>JAIBJL010000368.1 GCA_020029545.1 Gammaproteobacteria bacterium | reverse complement strand
GCGTGCCACGAACAAGAACTACGTGACCCGGGCGCTTGGCGTCGAGGCCACTGTCGACGTCGAAGTGCACGAACATCCGGTCGAGAAGGGCGACTTTTACGTGCTGTGCTCGGACGGGTTATCCGATATGGTCGAAGATGACGACATTCACTTAACTATAAACACCTTTAGTGCTAATCTTGAAACTGTCGCTAAGCAATTGATTCAGTTGTCCAACGACAATGGCGGGCGCGATAATGTGTCGATCATACTTGCGCAAGTTGTCGACTCGTTCGCAGCAAAAAAGGGCGTAGTCGACAAAATACTGCGTTGGTTTGGCTAGCTTTCAGCTGACCGGGTTCGATCGGCTAATGGGGACGAGGCACTGACATGGCAAGGTTAATCCTAAGCCTGGATGGGCAGGTGATGGCCGAGTTCAATATGAACAAGGAGCGTTACACCATCGGCCGTCTATCCGATAACGATGTGCGCATCGACAATCCCGCTGTCAGTGGCCACCATTCGCTCATTATCAATATTCTCAACGATTCGTTTCTGGAAGACCTCAACAGCACCAATGGCACCTACGTCAATGGCAAGCTGATCAAGAAACATGCGCTTCAGCATGGCGATGTGGTCACTGTCGGTCATCACCAGCTGCGTTTCATGGATGGCCAGGGCGCGGATGCCGAACCGGATGAGTTCGAGAAGACCATGATCATCACGCCCGGCTCTGCTGCGGCGGCCGCTGCGGTGAAGAAGGCTCAGTCGATTGCGCCCCCGGTGGCTAAGCCTGCACAATCCGCGGCGCCAAACGCACGCGTGATGCCGGCGAACGGCGATCACCCGGTCGCATTGCCGAAGGCGAAACTGCAGGTGCTGAGCGGCGCGTTTGCCGGCCGCGAACTGGAACTGAACAAGGCATTGACGACGCTCGGGCGTCCTGGTGTTCAAGTCGCTGCCATTACGCGCCGCGCGGATGGCTTCTTCATCGTGCATGTCGACAGCGGCAAGCCGAAAGATTACCCGCACGTGAACGGATCGGCGATCGGTGAGCAGGCGCGGCGCCTGCAGGACAACGACGTGATCCTGCTGGCCGGCGTAAAGATGGGATTCTTCGAAGGCTGACTGAAGAGCGGGATTCGCGATTCAGCCACAGCGTTTGTGTCGAGAGCGTTGGTGTCAACACCTGACTATGAGACGGGCTCGCTGCTAACGCGCAAGTCATAGAACCGAATCCCAAGTCACGAATCCCGAATCACGCTTCCCTTCCACTCCACCGCCACGCGCTGGCTGATACCGCAGACGAGTTCGTAAGCGATCGTATCGGCGAAGGGTGCCACTTCTTCGGCACCCAGTTGTTCGCCCCACAAAGTCACTTCATCGCCCACCTGCGCCTGCGGGAGTTGCGTGAGATCGACGGCCGTCATGTCCATCGAAACCCGGCCGACGACCGTGGTGCGCACGCCGCCGACCAGCACCGGCGTACCGCCACGCATATTGCGCGGATAGCCATCGCCGTATCCCACGGCGGCGATGCCGATGCGGGAATCCACCGGCGCCCGCCAGATGGCACCGTAGCCGACCCCCTCACCTTTCGGCACATCGCGCGTCGCGATCAACTGTGTCATCAGCGTCATTGCCGGTCGCAGGCCAAGCTGAGCGGCGCTGAGCCCGGGCACCGGCGAGATCCCATACAGCATCAAGCCGGGACGAACCCAGTCCAGGCGCGCCGCGGATGTCAGGATGAGCCCCGCTGAATTCGCGACGCTGCGCTCCACGCCCAGCAGGCCCGTCAGCCGTTCGAAGCGCGCGAGTTGTTCGCGTGTTGCGTGACCCTCGCGATCTTCGGCGGCAGCCAGATGGGTCATGGCACGCAGCGTCGCAACGCATCGGCAGCGCTGCAGCCGTGACCAGGCCGCCGCAAAATGCTCGGCGCGAAAGCCCAGTCGATTCATGCCGCTGTCCAGTTTGACCCAGACATCGAAGCGGCCGGCGGCGGCAAAGGATTCAAGCAGCTGCAATTGCTCGAAGGTATGCACGACCAGATCAAGCTTTGCCTGCGCGGCCGTCTGCAGTTCCGCCGCCGTGAATACGCCTTCGAGCAACACGATGCGGCTGGCAATACTCGCTACGCGCAACGCCAGGCCTTCATCGAGACGCGCCACACCAAATGCATCGGTCGAGGCGAGCGCACGCGCTGTCTCCAGCAGTCCGTGCCCATAGGCGTTGGCCTTGATGACCGCGATGACTTTTGCATCGGGTGCCAGTTGTCGAACCACCGCGAGATTGTGGCGCAGCGCATCGCCGTCGATCGTCGCCAGGGGGAATCTCACCGGAACGATCCGTCACCGTAAGAGGATTCGGGCGCCAGATTTTCGAACTTGGTGTACTTGCCGAGGAAGGTCAGCTGAATATCGCCGATTTCACCGTTACGCTGCTTGGTGATGATGATATCCGCGATGCCTTTGCGCGTGGTGTTCTTGTCGTACACCTCTTCGCGGTAAATCATCATGATGACATCCGCGTCCTGCTCGATCGCACCCGACTCGCGCAGGTCCGACATGACCGGACGTTTGTCGGTGCGCTGTTCGACGCTGCGATTGAGCTGCGAAAGCGCGATCACCGGTATTGCCAGCTCCTTCGCGAGAGCCTTGAGCGAGCGTGAAATCTCGGAGATTTCCGTCGCCCGATTCTCGGTATTGCCGGCCACCTGCATCAGCTGCAGGTAATCGAGCACAATCATGTCGAGGCCATGTTCGCGCTTCAGGCGGCGCGCACGCGCGCGAACGTCGGTCGGCGTGAGTGCGCCCTGATCGTCGATATAGATCGACGCATGCTTCATCTGTTCGATGGCGCTGTTGACGCGCGGCCAGTCCTCATCGATCTGTCCGATGCGCAGCTTGCTCTGATCCACGCGGCCCAGCGAAGAAATCATGCGGAATGCCAGCTGCTCGCGCGACATTTCCATGCTGAAGATACCGACGTGCGCCTTGCGCGGCCCGAAGGCAGCATTCTCGGCGATATTGAGCGCGAAGGTCGTCTTGCCCATCGAAGGACGTCCGGCAATCACGATCAGATCGCCCTTCTGCAGCCCGGCCGTCATTTCATCGAGCTTGGCAAAACCGGTGCTGACGCCGGTGAGCTGGCCCTTGTTCTGCGCCAGCATGTCCAGACGATCGATCAGGCCACCGAGTTCATTGCGCAGCGGAACGAAACCCGAACTCCCCTTCTTGCCCGCCTCGGCAATCTCGAACACCCGCCGTTCGGCGTCATCGACGATTTCACTGGCTGGCCGCCCCTCCGGGGCATAGGCGCTGGCGGCGATCTCGCCACCGACCGAAATCAGCTTGCGCAATACCGAACGTTCGCGAACGATGTCGGCGTAAGCACGGATGTTGGATGCGCTGGGTGTGTCGCGAACCAGGCCTGCCAGATAGACCAGACCACCGGTCTCATCGACGAGTCCCTGGCGTTCCAGCCACTCGGATAGCGTAACGGCATCGGAAGGCTCACCCTTGGCGGCAAGCTCGGTGATACCGGAGAAGATCAGCTGGTGATCACGACGATAAAAGTCGTCGGCAACCAGGCGATCGGCAATCGCATCCCAGGTGCGATTGTCGAGCATCAGACCGCCGAGCACCGCCTGCTCCGCTTCCAGGGAATGCGGCGGTACGCGAATATCATCCACTGCTCGATCGCGCATGCCGCGTCCGCCGGGAAACGGAATCATGGCGTCGCGCTCCACGAGCGTGAACTTGGCTACTCTTCGCCGACGATCACGACCTTCAGATCGACGGTGACATCGCTATGCAGATGAACCTGCACGACGTGCTCGCCCGCCAGACGGATGGGGCCGTTCGGCATGCGCACTTCGGCACGCTCCAGGTGCTTGCTCGCCTTCTTCGCGCCCTCGGCGATGTCCGCGGTGCCGATCGAGCCGAACAGCTTGCCCTCACCACCCGCCTTCGCCGTGAGCGTCAACGTGAAGCCTTCGAACGCCTTGGCACGAGCCTGCGCGGCTTCGAGTTCCTCACGGGCGGTTTTTTCGAACTCGGCACGACGGGCTTCGAACTTGGCGACGTTTTCCGCCGTTGCCAACGTCGCACGACCCTGCGGCAACAGGAAGTTGCGGCCGTAACCGGACTTCACTTTCACGCGGTCGCCGATGTTGCCGAGATTCGCGACCTTCTGCAGCAGAATGATTTCCATAGAGCACCTACGTCAAACAGTTCAGAACATTTGCATCGATCGCCACCCTGCACCACCGTAGCGGCACAGCATCGCAATCGTCATCGCGCATTCGCCGCGCCAGTCGATCTCAAGAGTGCCGACGATCGTTCGCACTCAACCGCCGATGGCACCAGTGTTACCAGCACGCGGTCGCAGCCAGTTGTCGGCAAATCCCCAGATCGCGAGAGCCAGCACCGTCACCGAGGTCGACAGCGGCATCAGCAGCAATACATAGATTGCCGTGAGCCAACCGCGATTCAGTTGTCCGCGAGCCTTGCGGCGATGGGCTGCCGCCAGCCCCTGAAATGCCAGACCCGCGAGCGCGACCCAGGCCAACGAATCGATCCAGGCCGAATCCAGCCCCAACGCCAACGCGAACAATACTGTAATACCGGAACCAAGCACCTGTCCCAGCCGCAGCTGACGGAACTCGGCTCCGAACTTGCCGGGCGCCTGCAGCAGCGATGCCCACCAGCGCCCCATGAACAACGAAACCAGCACGGCACTGAGCGTCATCGCACCCAGAGCGCCCCACATGGTACGCGCCCATGCCTGCACCAGCGCATTCACATCGCCATCGATCACGATGCCCGCCGCCGCCATGGACGCCATCAGCAGCTTGAGCCGCTCGACCCAGAGCGCTGCCGGATCGTCGATCAGCGCGTACACCAAGACCAGCGCCAATGCCGTTCCCAACACCGCAAGCTGGAAGCACAGATTCGGCGAGCCAGTGCGTCGCCAGATCACTGCCAGCCCCCAGGCGCTGGCAATGACGGCCACGACGCCCATCGCCGTCCAGCTCGCCGGCTGCGCCGCGAGCACCGTGTGCCACGAGCGCTGCGTCAGCCAGGTGGCAATTGCCCGATGCATTTCGTGACGATCGTTTCGACAGATCCCAATGCCGATACCGCGCCTGACGACGCGGCATCGATGTTCAATTCAGGTCCGACGGCTGACATGGAACTACACGCCACGGTGCGCACCTGATCCAGGCTGCGTCGGCGGACCGGGTCGCCAGACCCGATGCCGCTCAATGCTGATCGGTGTATGGCAGCAGCGCGAGATAGCGTGCGCGCTTCACCGCCAAGGCCAGCTGCCGCTGATAGTGCGACTTAGTACCGGTGATACGGCTCGGCACGATCTTGCCGGTTTCGGTGATATACGCCTTCAGGATGCCGAGATCCTTATAGTCGATCTGTTCGATCTTCTCGGCAGTGAAACGGCAGAATTTACGACGACGGAAAAAACGGGACATGGTGCGACCTCGGTAGTACGAGCAGGTACTCAGGCAGACAAATCACGCAGACTGGACTTCATCATCACCATCATCGGTGAAGCGCTCGTCACGATTCTCTTCGCCCTTCGCCATCGGCGAGGGTTCGGTCACTGCCTTGTCCATCTTGATGACCATGTGGCGCAGCACGGCATCGCTGAAACGGAACGCACCGGTCAGCTCGCTCAGCGTCTTGCTGTCGCACTCGACATTCAACAAGATGTAATGCGCCTTGTGCACCTTCGCGATCGGGAAGGTCAGCTGGCGACGACCCCAGTCTTCCTGGCGGTGGACCGTGCCGTTGCCGGCGGCGATCATGGCCTTGTACCGTTCCAGCATGGCTGGAACCTGCTCACTCTGGTCCGGGTGCACCAGAAAAACGATCTCGTAATGACGCATTTAGCGCTCCTTATGGAGATGCCTCCGTGGTCGAGAAAACCAGGTGAGGCAAGGAGTTAGGAAAAATCGCTGTAGCGATAAGGCTCAGCGGGCCGCGCATGGTAGCGGAGCGTCAGGGACAAGGCAATTGGTGGCGGTCAGGGGAACGGTAAACAGGCTACGGGCAACGGGCTACGGCCAGCATCGAATCCAGAATCGGACACAGAAGCGCAGTAGTGCCACTTCATCGTTCTGGCCGTTGCCCGTAGCCTGTTTGCCCGTAGCCCGTCGTCAGCTCCTCTGCCGCACCGCCTCGTACAGCACCACGCCGGTCGCCACCGAGACATTCAGGCTTTCGACCGTTCCCAGCATCGGGATCGACACCAGCGCATCGCAGCTCTCGCGAGTCAGCCTGCGCAGTCCGGGGCCTTCCGCACCGAGTACCAGTGCCATCGGTCCTTGCAGATCGGTCTCGTACAACGATTTCGGCGCCTGATCGTCGGTACCGATCAGCCAGACACTGCGCTCTTTCAACCAGCGCAGGGTGCGTGCGAGATTCACCACCTGAATCAGCGGCATCGTTTCTGCGGCGCCCGAGGCCACCTTGCGGACGACCGGTGAGAGTCCCGCCGCCCGGTCGCGCGGCACGATCACCGCGTGTGCGCCTGCCGCATCTGCAGTACGCAGGCAAGCGCCCAGATTGTGGGGATCCTGGACGCCGTCGAGCACGAGCAACAGGGGCGGTACAGTCAGGCGGTCGAGTAGCTCATCCAGAGCACCCTCGCCCAGTACTGCTGCGGGTCGTATCTGCAGGCAGGCACCCTGATGCCGATCGCCGGAAGCCAGGCGATCCAGTTCGCCGCCATCGCGATACTCGATTTTCACGCTGGCTGCGCGCGCCAGCTGCGCGATCTCACTCACACGGGCGTCCTCGCGCCCTTTCTGCAAGATCAGTTTCGACGCCCGCTGCGCATGCTGCTGCAACAACGTACGTACCGCGTGCAAACCAAATACCAGCGATTCATCGCTCATCCGCAACTCGTGTTCAAGTTCCAAGGCAGGATTGTCGCACCGGCGCGCTCGTGAGCTGACTCAGCTAACCACGTAACTCAACTAACCACGCCGGCGCCGCTGAAACGGCGCACGACCCTGTTGCTGATCCTTGCGACCGTCTGCCAGCTCGAAGTCGATCTTGCGTTCGTCGATCGACACGCTGTTCAGACGCACGCGAATATGATCGCCGAGTCGGAACGCGCGGCCGCTGCGTGCACCGACCATCCTGAATCCGGAACGATCGCGCGAGAAGTAATCGGCGCCGAGCGAACTCACATGGACGAGCCCATCGATCTGCAGACCCTTCAGCTGCACGAATAATCCGAAGTCCACGACACTGCTGACCATCGCTTCGAATTCTTCGCCGATCTTGTCCTGCATGTATTCGCATTTGAGCCAGGCCATTGCATCACGCGTTGCATCATCGGCACGCCGTTCAGTAAACGAGCACTGCTGACCGAGCTCGGCCATGCGAGCCGGCGTCCAGGGAAAATCCTCCGCGGTACCGCCGCGCAGCACATGTCGAATACCCCGATGCACCATCAGGTCCGGATAGCGCCGGATCGGCGAGGTGAAGTGAGCATATTCATGCAGCGCCAGACCAAAATGACCGATATTCTGCGGCTGATACACTGCCTGCGGCATCGAGCGCACCACGACAGTCTCGATCAGCCGCGACTCGTCATTCGATGCAATCCCCTTGAGCAGATCGCTCAGCACCTTGGGCTCGAGGTCCGGGCCCGCCGGTAACTGGATGCCGAATCCGCCAAGGAACTGTCGCAACTGCTCGAGTCGATCCGCCTCGGGTTGTCCATGCACGCGATACAGCGCTGGAATCTTGTGCTTGGCCAGAAAGCGTGCGGCTTCGACATTGGCCGCGATCATGCATTCCTCGATCAGACGATGCGCATCGTTGCGTGACTGCTCGACAAGCGCTGCAATGCGCCCGTCGGCGCCGAATTTCACTTTCAATTCCGGCGCATCGAACTCCAGAGCACCGCGCTGCGAACGGGCAACCTGCAATGCGCGATAGACCGCATCGAGATGCGCGATCTGCTCACCGACGGCATTCACTTGCGGATCTTGCGAGGCCGCCGGATTCGCGAGATAGGCGGCGACTTTCGTATATGTCAGACGCGCGGCAGATCGCATCAGACCTTCGAAAAATCGTGCCTTCGTCACCTTGCCATGAGCATCGACTTTCATCTCGCAACACAGGCAAAGGCGATCGACCGCCGGATTCAGCGAACACAAGCCGTTCGACAAGCCTTCAGGCAACATCGGCAGAACGCGATTGGGAAAGTACACTGACGTGCCGCGATTCTGTGCCTCGACATCGAGCGCCGAATCAGGCTCCACGTAACTGGCGACATCGGCGATCGCGACAATCAGGCGCCAACCACCACGAACCGGCTCACACCACACGGCGTCATCGAAGTCGCGCGCGTCCTCGCCATCGATGGTCACCAACGGCACCTCGCGCAGATCCTCGCGACCGCGTTTCGCCGCGACACTCACTGCCTGCCCGAAGCTCTCAGCTTGCTTGACCGCTTCGACCGGAAACTCGAACGGCAAGGCATGCGCATGGATAGCAATGTCCGTCTCCATGCCTGGCGCAGCGTGTTCGCCCAGCACCCGGGTTACGTGGCCCAACGGCTGCGCATTGCGCGACGGCGGCTCGACGATGCGAACCATCACAATCTGCCCAGGCTGGGCATCGGTAAGGTGATCCCGCGGTACGAGTATCCGATGTGCAATACGCGGGTTGTCCGGCACGACATAGGTGAATCCGGCCTCATCGTAGAGACGCCCGACGACTTCTTTCGTGCCGCGTTCCAGTACCTTGACCACTACGCCTTCGCGCCGGCCGCGTTGATCTTCACCGCTGATGCGTACAGCGACGCGATCGCCGTGCATCACTTCGCGCATCTGACGGTGCGGGAGGATGATGGGCGGTGCCGAACGGTCTTCCTGATGCAGGAAACCATGACCATCGCGATGGCCGTTGACCGTACCGACAATCAGCGGCAGCCGCTCACGCAGGCAGTATTCGTCGCGTCGATTCCGAACCAGCTCTCCCGCCTGCACTTGGGACTCGAGGGCGTCAAAAAGCCGCTTGCGGGCATTGTCGGTTTTTGGCTTGAGCAGCTCGGCGATTTCCTCGAAATGCATGGGCCGACCCGCTTCGCGCAGAGCGTCGGAAATCGGGTTCGAGTGGTTCTGCGGTGCTGCATCCGGCAGCCCGGATACAGGCGTGCGCGCTCTCGGCGCATCTGCCGGACGCGCACGTTTTGCCGTCTTGCCGGCTTGCTTTTGTTTGCCGGTTTTTCTGGCGGCCGAAGTTTTTGCGGATTGGTTTTTCTGTTTCATAGTCATTCAATCGTTGCGAGCGCCGATCGTGCGAGTGTCATTGACACTCCAGAACACCATCGGTACATTGGCGCGCCTTGCGAGGCCGGGGTTGAACCTTAGGCCGCATTCCCATCATGCCCAGGTGGCGGAACTGGTAGACGCGCTGGTTTCAGGTATCAGTGGAGCAATCCGTGGAGGTTCGAGTCCTCTCCTGGGCACCATCTCTCGAAGCTTTCGAGAATTGCGGGGCATCGGCCGACCGATGCGGCTTCTCATGTCTTTCGGGAACGTTCGCCGCCGCGTGTCATCCCGATCGTCATTCCTAATCGTAACCCGTCATCGCCGTTCGCCTCTGCAGATGGCGACGCAGACCCTTTGGTATCGACAGAACGGCTGCTGCAATGAAAGTATCGGCTCGGGGCCTCGTGCTCGCCAGCGCCGCCTGCTGCAAGCATCCGTAAGTTCCGCCGCAACGGCTTGTCGCCGCATTCCGCAGAGTGCCTTTGCAAAATCAGGGCAATCTCGTGGAATTCAATCTCTGCAGCAAGCCCACGGGTCGCAGCAGCGGCGAAGACTGAATGCCGGCGACACTCGTAGGCGCGGCGTCAACAAAGCTAGCGCGCCGCGTCAATGCGCGCTCTAACAGCGCGGAACTCATGCGCGCACTACCACCGACGATCTGCCGCATGGCTTTGCGATCCAGTTCGATATTCTGCTCCAGGTCGCGGATGACCAGTGTCATGTTCTCGATCCTCTTCAAAACCACTTGCCCAGGAGTATACGCCGCGCTGCGCGCCACATTGTGAGGCGTACGGAAAATCGCGACAATTGTTTGCAACTCGGGCTTACAGAGTTTGAATGGTGTTTTCGCGGATGCGCGCCGCCAGCCACTCGTCTTTGATGACGCGGCGGATTTCCGCTTTGACTTCATCGTCCAAGGCCGCGGGATGCTTGGCATTCACC
>JAIBJL010000367.1 GCA_020029545.1 Gammaproteobacteria bacterium | reverse complement strand
GATTCCGACAGGGGCCCAAGCGAACTTGCCCAACTCGAACTCGAAGGCGGAGTGTAACGACCACAGTCGGATCAACAGCTCGCCGTACGCTTCGAGCGACGTCACGCGGCACGGCAGATTCATCGCTTGTTCCGCGGCTTCGTGCGCGCGGCGCGTTCGAGCGCGCAGCGTGGCATGCATTCCCGTCACCCTACGCGCTGGCGGCGTTCGTGGTCAGACGATGCAAGTTGCTTATCAGACGATGCGAATCGTAGGGCTTATATAGAATGGGTGCATTCTTGAACTCCTCGGGGCGCGCGGTCGTATCGGAAAATCCCGTCAAGAAAACGATAGGGATGTGACGGTCGTGAATGATTCGTGCCACCGGCCAGATGGCGATACCGCCCAGATCGACGTCGAGCAACGCTATATCGAACATCTCATCTGAGGCGACGGTAGTGGATTGATCCAGTGTTCGAAACGGCCCTATCGGCTTTGCGCCCGCAGCGGTAAGGGTCTCCACAATACCGAGCGACACGAGCGGGTTATCCTCCACGACCAGCACCTGGATGCCCGTCAAAAGCGGAGTGACGAAGGGTGGTTCCGAGACGGACGACTGTACCGGGACGAGAGACGGCGGGCGGGCTACAGTACGTTCTACTGGGATTTCGATCCGACACCTTACGCCCGCAGGATCGAAATCGAGGGACACGCTGCCGCCACTCACATCGTGTTCGAAAACTTTTTCCAGCAGCACGCGCCCAAAGCCGCTGCGGGTGGGTTTCGCTACCACCGGACCGTTGCATTCCCGCCATTGAAGCACAATTCGTGGGGTAGACTGGCCATCGTCGACTCTGTCGACGGTGATATGCAAGATACCTTCAGGGACTGAATAGCATCCGTATTTGGCCGCGTTAGTGGCCAATTCATGAATCAGAAGCGACAGCGAGGACGCGGCAGAGGGTATCAGGGCAACGTCCTCTCCGGTGATCGTCAGATTGGCCTGACCGTCCAAGCAGTACGGCGAAAGCTCCTCCTTCAAGAGGCGATGCAGGGACGCGCTGGTCCACCGCGAGTCGGTCAACAGATCGTGAGCGCGCGACATCGAGGCTAGGCGTCGCTCCAGTCCTTTCGTGAAACCTTCCAGCGATTCGGCGCTCTTGCCGGAGAAGCGCACCAACGCCTGAATGGTCGCCAGGATGTTCTTGACGCGATGGTCCAGTTCTCGCATGACCAATTCTTGACGTGCCGCCGTCTGCGCGCGCTCACGGGCAATTTCATCGAGATACAACAGCGCGTGCTCCAGCAGCGCCACTCGTAACCGCTGTGCGGCGGCGATCTCATCCGCCCGCCATTCTCGGGAACGCCCGGTCACCGTTTCAATCCAGGATGCAAATGACTTTCGAGGCGTGAGGCGGTCGCCTGCGTGCCGGGTGAGCTTTTGCGGATCTCCGGCCCAGGTCACCGTGGCGAGCAATTCAGGCAGGAACCATAGAATATAGTCGCGTGGATGCCGGGAGATCGATAAGGCGAGCAGGCCCGCCGCGCCTGTCAGGTCAACCGCAAAATTTAAATGCTCGGCCAGCCGATCGGTGCCCCATACGCTTTGTGCCGGCTGGTCGTTCAACCACGAGATAATCGCATGCAGGGTGTCTGCATCGGGCACCGAACCGTAGCTATAGGTTTCTCCCTTGGCATGCACCACCACGCCCGCTGCCGAAACAAATTGCGTCAACAGCTCCGGGTTAAGGCCGAATCCGCCGGGAAAGCCGGCCGTATTTATTGCCGACAGCAACTTATCCTGCAGTTGTCGTCGCCGGGCGTCATGGCTCGCGCGATCGATGTCGATGCGAGCCGCGAGTTGCAATGAACTGACCTGGGCAAACAGCTCCAGCCCAGCCCGCAGGCCGCAGTCCAAAAAGTGCGCGCTGTAATGATGGCAGGCGATCAATCCCCACAGTTCGCCGTCCACCACGATGGACAGTGACATCGATGCGCCAACGCCCATGTTCGCCAGGTATTCCAGATGAATCGGCGAGACGCTGCGCAACGCGCTGTAGGTCAGATCGAGCGGCTGCCCACTTAGCGGATTGTCCGGTGGCTCGATCGGCGCCGGAACGTAGTTGATGTCAGGAATGCAGCGGATCCAATTGCTGAGGTAAAGCTTGCGCGCCTGCTGCGGGATGTCGCTCGCCGGGTAATGCAAACCCAGAAAAGAGTCGATCTGCGGCGTACTTCTGTGTTCGGCGACTACATGGCCACTGCCGGTCGTCTCGAAACGATAAATCATTACGCGGTCGAACCCGGTGACACGCTGTACCTGCGACGCCATGAGGTCCAGGAGCCCGTCGACCGATTCTGCGCCACGAAGGCACTCGGTCATCTGTTGAACCTCCTCCATGGGACCGGCGCGTTCGAGCGGCGAGCGTCGCTCCAGTTCCAGCACCAGCAAGCCGCCACTGGTATGGGCACAAACGTCCAAAGCCGCTACCGGCGATTCAACTTTGAAAACGAAGAACGGGCGGGGAGCGATCGCGGTCCGGCGCAGTGAGACCTCCAGCTTCGCGAGGGCTGCGCCTCCGAGCTGGGCGCGCAAGGACTGCCCGAGCAATTTGTCAGGCGCCACGCCCAGCAGTGCGAGCGTGTCGCCGGCCAGCTGAACCACTGTGAGCGAGTCCGGCTGCAGTGCCAGCAGGACGCCATGCGGCTGGATCGCGCCCGGGATATGAATCGGTTCGCGGTCGCACTCGGTGATTTTGGGCTCAGCCAAGGTTCCGCTGGACATGGATTAGGTATCTCCCGAGCCGAATTGCGGCTCCTGCATTAACCGATGCAATCTATGTCATTCTCCACAACGGTGCATGGCTCACAGCGCCATCTTTCGGCGGATGTGTTAGTGGAAGTCCCTAAAGTGCACGCGGAAGTCGCTATTCGTTACGGGCAGTGAGTTGCTGATGGAATCCAGATAGCTATGCCTTCATCAATATTCCGGGACGCAGTGCCGTTGTCGGGGTACCAGGCTTTCAGCGCTTCGCGTCTTGATGTTCTGTGTGATCTTGTGGAAACACGGCTGGGTGCGCGATGCCTCAGTGCGACCCGCCGGGGAAGAGCGGTGGATGCAGTGGCCAATTACTACGCACTGCCGTCCAGCGAACTGTGGTTTTGCGCTTACGGTATGCCCATCAGTCTGGCCTTCCAGGAAGGTGACTACGTGCGGGTCCAGTTTCGGTTGGCCGGTCAGGGCGCCACTCATATGGGTGCCTATACCTGCGCCATCACCGCCGAACAGGCGTGCGTTTCATCGGCGGCCGTAACGATCGATTTTGGCCCCGACTTTCAGCAACTGGTCTGGCGTATCAAGTACGACGTTCTCGTCCGCAAGCTTGCTGCATTGACGGGCGCGCGTATTGCCGGCAACCTTGAAGTCAACTGTGTGCTGCGGCTCGACACGCCATCCGCCGCCGGTCTGACTGCATTGCTTGGACGCATACTGACCACTATTGCAGGTGCCTCGACAGTTGATATCCGGCTGGTGCTTGCTGAACTCGAAGAGACGTTGATTGTCTCGCTGTTGTTCAATGGCGTGCATAACTCGCGGGAAGCTCTCCAGCAATCGGTGTTGCCTGCGGCGCCGTGGCAAGTGCGGCGTGTGGAGGAGTATCTAGAGGAGCATCTGGCCAGACCGTTCGATATCGAAAGAATCGTCGCATGTACCGGCGCAAGCGCGCGCAGTATCTACCGTGCCTTCAGGAAGTCACGAGGTTATTCCCCTGCGGAATTCGTCCGACGTCAACGGCTCCTGCGCGCCAGGGACCTGCTACGCAACGACGCCAGCACAGGCACGCTTACGTCAGTGGCGTATGCATGCGGATTCAGCGACGCGAGTCGTTTCAGCAAGGACTTCGCCGCTGCATTCGGTGAACCACCGTCGCTATTTCGAGCGCGGCACCGGTTGCCGAATCTGGGAGCGATAAAAACAGCGGTTCGGAGCTGAGCTTCATCCGGTGGCGCCGAAGAGCGCACCGGCACCTGTGGTTGCGGCCATCGCAAGTGCGCCCCACAAGGTTACGCGCCAAGCGCCGACCGATATACGAGCGCCTCCCGCGCGGGCGGCAAGCGCGCCGAGCAGCGCCAGCAAGCAGACGGAGCTTGCCGACACCGCCAAAGTCAGCACAGGTGGGGGCGCCAGCGTCACGACGAGCAGAGGAAACATTGCGCCAGCGGCAAAGCTCGCTGCCGATGACAGTGCCGCTTGGACGGGTCGGGCGGCGAGCAACTCGGCGAGGCCCAACTCGTCGCGGGCATGGGCGCCCAGTGCGTCGTGCGCCATGAGTTGAGCAGCGACTTGCCGCGCCAGTTCGGGTGTCAGACCTCGATGGATGTAGATGCCAGCTAGTTCACGGCCTTCGGCGGCGTAGTCGGAGGCCAACTCTTGACGCTCGCGGTCCAGGTCGGCGCGTTCGGTGTCCGCTTGCGAACTCACGGAGACATATTCACCTGCGGCCATGGAGGCTGCGCCCGCAAACAGTCCGGCGACGCCCGCGGTGAGAATCCCGCGGACATCGGAGCCGGCGGCTGCCACTCCGAGGATCAAGCTGGATGTGGAAATCAGACCATCGTTGGCGCCGAGCACCGTGGCTCGCAACCAGCCAATACGATGCGTCCGGTGTCGTTCGGTATGCCTTGCCACGTTCGAACTCCTGCCCAAGCATGTCCTACGCGACTTATACCGCAGTTGGTACCGGTCGGGGCAGCGCCAGCGCCTACTGCCCGACCATGACAATCAGGTACCGAGGACCTCAATTCTCGGTCCGTTCAACTTTTCCCCCTGATGCTATCCGTAGCTGCACTCGTCTCCAAAAGCGCGGCTAACGGAGTGCTCACTTTCCGCTTCCGCGCTCATCAGCATGTGAATACATTTACTGTGTGCATGTGACTTGCGACAGCGGCATCGACGCCGAGACGATAGACCCAGAGGCGGCGACTCTCCCACGCAGTGAAAGATCGCCGCCGCCGTGTACTTACCAGAACGGCTTGACTTCCGCATAAGCTACGCCGCTGATGGGTAAGCCGAGGCGTACTCCCGTGACGGTGGAGTCCGCTTCGAGATAGGGCATCGATCCCGCGAGTTCCTGATTGGGAAAGACTGGAGTGACCGTATAATTTCCGTCTGGGACGGTAATTTTCCATTTCGAAGGATAAGTCATCCCGGTCGTCGGGCTAGTCCACGTGGAGAGAACGGAAAG
>JAIBJL010000366.1 GCA_020029545.1 Gammaproteobacteria bacterium | reverse complement strand
AGTGATCGTAGCGAGGCGCGTGGCAGATGGAGGACAGTTTTTCGTTTCTTCGAGGCGAATAGCCGTAGCTATTTAACGAGAAGGATCGAAAAAATGGACGTAAGCTGACACCGCCGCAGTATCAACCTTCAGTCCGACAGGCTCCTAGGCTACCGTAACCCTTCCGGCGAGGGGTGGCAGCCAGCGTGCAGGTATCCGCCGGCCTCGGGCATACTGGCCGATCTCAAGCCGTGCGTGAGGACCTCACGGATACCCACTATGACCCGTCTCGATTTCAAGCTCGAAGCGACTACCGCCGGTTCACGCGCGCGCGCCGCGCGTTTCACTACACAGCACAATGAAGTACTGACCCCGACATTCATGCCGGTGGGCACCCATGCCTCCGTGCGCTCGCAGCGCCGCGAAGACCTGCTCGCCAGCGGCGCCCAGGTCTTGCTCGCCAACACCTACCATTTGCTGTTGCGACCCGGCGTCGAGGTCTTCGAGAAATTCGGCGGCATCCACCGCTTCATGAACTGGCCGCGGTCGGTACTGACGGATTCGGGTGGTTTCCAGATCTTCTCGCTACCCGACAGTCGCCAGATGCGCGAGGCAGGCGCCGAGTTCAGAAGCTACCTCGACAAGACCACCATCTGTCTGAGTCCCGAACGCAGCATCGCAACGCAGAAATCGATCGGGGCCGACATCATGATGGTGCTCGATCAATGCGTCCCGTCGACTGTCGAGCGCGATGTGGCACGCAAAGCCATGGAACTGACGCATCGCTGGGCACAACGCAGTCTCGAGGCACGCGGCGACTCACCCCAAGCATTGTTCGGCATCGTGCAAGGCGCCTGCTACGACGACTTGCGTGTCGAAAGCGCTCGCACGATTACGCAGCTACCGTTCGATGGCTACGCGATCGGCGGGCTGGCGGTCGGTGAAAGCGCGCACCAGCGCGAAGACTGCACTGCCATCGTGACCGAGCTATTGCCGACGGATCGACCGCGTTACCTGATGGGTGTCGGCACGCCGCTCGACCTGCTCCAGGCGGTACACCGTGGCGTCGACATGTTCGACTGCATTCTGCCGACCGCCTTATCGAAACAGGGCGTGGCGTTTACCAGCATCGGCAGGCGCGATCTGCGACGCGCGCTGTATCGCGACATGGATGGCCCCATCGATCCGGCGTGCCACTGCTACACCTGCAGCACCTATTCCACTGCCTATCTGCTGCACCTGAATCGTACGCACGACAGTACGGGCTGGCAGTTGCTGGGACTGCACAATATTCATTTCTACATGCAGCTCACACGCACCATGCGTGAACACATCCTGGCCGGAACCTGGATGGACTTCTATGGCGCGCAACGCGTTCTGCTCGATGCACGCGACAGCTACGGCACAAAGTCGATTCGCAACAGCAAGGCGCTGCGCGAAGAGAAAAAACTGCGGCTCGGTCGCTATGAAGTCGTGGTGCGCGACGACATCGGGCGGATTCGTGACATCGAGTCCGGCGAAGTCATGCATTCGGTGAACGACCCTGCCGAGGAAGCTCGTTCGCTGTACGTCGAGCAGTCGCAACTGGTGGAACGACTGCGCATTGCCAATGACACGCCGCTCGTCGTATGGGATGTCGGGCTGGGTGCAGCGGCGAACGCCATGGCAACGATTCACGCCGTCGAAGCGCTGCAGCCGACCGAGCGGGCGCGCCATCTGCTGCTGGTCAGTTTCGAGAACGATCTGGATTCGCTGCGGCTGGCGCTGCGCCACAACCGCTGGTTCCGGCACCTGCGGCATGCGGCGCCGTGGCAGTTGTTGCAGCAGGGACGCTGGCAACCTGCCGACGGATCGATCGAGTGGCTGTTGCTGCACGGCGATTTCGCACGCCGCAAGCTCGACGCGCCGGTACCCGATATCGTGTTCTTCGATCCGTTCTCGCTGAAGACCGACCGGCAGCTGTGGACGTTGACCGAGTTCGACAGCCTGGCGCGCGTCTGCGCACACCGTGCGACCGAACTCTTCACCTACACGTGTTCCACTGCAGCACGTTCGACGATGCTGGCGGCAGGATTCTACGTCGCACGTGGGCGGGCTACCGGCCCCAAGAACGAAACCACCGTGGGGCTTTCGCCGCTTGCCGCCAAAGGCGCGCACACCCATGAACTGCTGGGACGCGACTGGTTCGCGCGTTGGCAACGCAGCGACGCCAAGGCCCCGCTGGGCATCGACGTTGCCGACGAGTCATGGATCGCGAAGATTGCGCAGCATCCGCAATTTCGGATTCCTGCCCTGCCGCGCTGACCCTCAGAAACCCGGGTGCGTGCGCAGAAATTCCTGCTCTTCGGGCGTCGAAGTTCGGCCCAGGATCGCATTGCGGTGCGGAAAGCGTCCGAAGCGCGCAATGATCTCCTGGTGCTGGCGCGCGAAATCGAAGGCCTGGTCCCCGAGTGGCGTGAACAGTTCAAGTGAGCGCGACTGAACCGCCGCATCTTCACTGTGCATGAACGGCATATACAGGAACTGCCGCATGGCCTTGCCACGTTCGCTCCCGCCCAGTTGCCGGTCGAGTCCCGCAGCGACCGCTTCCCGCGACAGCTGCAGGGCCGCGGCATCGGTAGCCAATGACTGCGGCGAACCGCGAAACATGTTGCGGGGAAACTGATCCAGCACGATGACGGCGGCAACGACCTGGGCGGCAGTCAGCTCAGTCGCCGCCGGCGGGTTTCGTTGCAGGCGATGATAAACATCGCGGAAGCGCCCGGTGATCTTCGCATCGACCGCTGCGTTGCGTGTGAACCATGCCTGCGGTTTCAACTCATCGAACCAGAATTCCAGGACAGGCCGCAGTTCGGGGAGTGCAGTGGGCTCATCATCCAACTGTCTTGCTTCCACCAGGAGGCCCTCATCGTTGTAGTTTTCAACGACAAGTTTACGATCAGTTTCCCTTGGATGGCCAGCAACAAGAATCACTCTCTGGGAATGCGACCCGCGCCGGTTCCATGCCCCAGCTCGCGCGCCACACGCCGCTTGCCCATCGCCAGCAACACTCGCTCCAGTCGCCGTGCGGTCAGGCCGAATTCGCTGGCGGCTTCGGCCACCGAAACACCTTCACGCATTACCCGGGTCCAGATTCGTTCTGAGGCTTTTGGCACGCAGCGATTGCGCATGTGGTCTTCTCCCCCACGATTCCAGCGATAGGATCTGCCGTCACCGTTGATAAATCCTGGATCTGATCGGCACTTTTGGAGCTTGCCGCGACGCACATGGACCGATCGCATGGCGGGCGCCTATTGCAGATATTCCGGCGGGAACATGTCGGGCGTGGTCGGGCCACCGCCAAGACTGTGACCACTTTCCGCAGCGGGTGTTGGCGAGCATCGCCTGTTGCGAGAAGCGGACATTCAGGGATAGCCTTAGAGCGATGTCGGTTGGTGGCTGATTCTTGCCACCTGGCACCGATCATACGGTCAAAATCCTACCCCTACGCTCCTGCCTTGCCAACGAACCCATGCCATTGACTTCAGAACCCGATATCCGGCGTGTGGTTTCGGATGAAACCACTCAGTTGATCAAACTCAGCGAGAACCCGTTGCTGGTGCTGGTCGTCGAGGACGATCCCCTGGTCCGCGAGCGACTGGCGGCGCTGGTGACGTCCGCCGGGTTCATTGCACACACCGCTCATTCGGCGGCACAGGCCATTTACGCGTTCTCGGAGGAGTTCTTTTCGATCGTGATCATGGACCGCATGCTCGGCGACGTCGATGGCATTCAGCTGTCGCAGCAGATTCGCGATCTGCCACTGCCAGGCTACGTTTACATGATTGTGCTGACCGCAATGGATTCGAGCGAACAGATCGTCGCGGGTCTGAACGCCGGTGCCGACGACTACGTCAGTAAACGCGTGACTGACGGCGAGTTGATTGCACGCCTGCGTGCCGCCAGCCGGATCGTCACGCTGGAGCAGGCGTTGCGCGATACGATTGCCGATCGCAGCCGCGCGGCGGCGACCGACGTGCTGACGGGCGGACACAATCGTCGCTATTTCGCCAAGCACATGGCGCGTGAACTCAAGCGCGCGCAGCGCTTTCAGTCCACACTGTCGCTGCTGCTGCTGGACATCGATCATTTCAAACAGGTGAACGATCGCCACGGTCATGCTGCCGGCGATGAAATCCTCAAACAGTTTTCGAATCGCATTCGTTACAGCCTGCCGCGAGACTACGACTGGAGTGCCCGGCTGGGCGGCGAGGAATTCGTCGTCGTGCTGCCGCAAACCGATCTCGCGGGTGCACGCGTGGTTGCCGAACGCCTGCGCAAGGCCGTGGAAGAAACGCCGTTCCAGATCTCGCAGGCGGAACTGAGCATCACCGTCAGCGTCGGCATGAGTGCGCTGACTACGCTGGACGCCGACATCGAGCCCTCTGCGCAGGCGTTGCTGGATCAGGCGGATCATTACCTGTATCGCAGCAAGATCGCCGGTCGCAACAGGGTGAGTTGCCCACCGGGCCGCAACGATTAGTATGAAAAAGTGAGTGGTAAATAGTGATTGGTGAATGGGTAAGAACGCTACTTTCCTCCGTCGGGCGCAAATGAAACGTAGAAAACCCCGCAAGGCGCTTGAGAGCGTTGCGCGTGCCATCAAGGACTCGGACGCATTTCTCGACCATGTCGGCGGTGTCGCAGAGCTCTATCGCCGAGAGCACGCACTCGACGCCACTCCACGAGGAACCGCGTTGCGGCAGTCGCTGAAAGCGTTCAGAAAGCATGCGGATGCATTGACGCACTGGCTCGAACAGGCTCATGCCGATCCAGCTGCACCCGAACAAGATGCGCTGAACAAGCTCGGCGCGGTCTTGTACGGCAGCGCACATCGCGCGCATGTCACCAGCGCCGGTGTCGCCGAGTGGCTGACGCAGGCAACTGCGGCCGCGGCGCGCTGCCTCGACGAGGCTGCGCTGTTTCCGAAGCAGGCGCAACGCAACGCACCCATTGTCGCGGCTGAAGCGCTGCGTGCAACGTTCGAATACCACAAGCTCAAGTTTTCGGCCCAAATTGCCGGAGACAGGCAGAGCGACGCGGTTCGGTTACTGTGCGCGCTCGCCAGGAACGCCGGCGATGTGGCGCTGACGCCCGTCGATGCCAGGCAGGCATTGCAGACTTCGGCGCGGCGGCGCAAGCAGGACTGACCGATGCTTCGCAGCTGACCGGTACCGCGGCTCAGGCGCGATTCGACCGACTCACCCCGCTGGCGA
>JAIBJL010000365.1 GCA_020029545.1 Gammaproteobacteria bacterium | reverse complement strand
TCAGAACTTCAAAGTCAAACCGATTGAGGTGAGATAGGCCCAGTCATCGCCGTCCGCCTCATCGTCACCGTCGTCGTCGAACCCGAGCATCAACGCATCGACATCGAAGCGGATCGCGAGCCGTCCAGTGCGGAACTGCGCGCCAAAACCGACCAGCGGATCGACGTTGTCTTCCGAGAATTTAACTCCCCTGCTCTTGTTCTCCAGCGATCCATCCCATGCAGCGAAGCCGGCTTTACCGAACAGGTCGAAATTGCCAAGTGGCAACAGCCCCACGGCGGTCAGGTACGGTGCGTTGAACTCTCCTTCGAACGGCACCCCCAGGATGGTGTCGTCGGTCGTTCCAAAATCGATATAGCCGCCTTCCACCGCGACCCATTTAAGAAAGCGATATCCGGCTGTCAGCCTGAAACCGCTGTCGTTGCCCTTGAAATCCTCGCCCGAGTCCGCGTCTTCCAACTCCACGCTCGACTTGCCGATACTGCCACCGACATAGAAACCCGTGACGGCCTCCTGACCGTAGGTGGTGCTCGCTAGCAACGACAGTAGCAATGCAACTGCTGAGTACTTCTTCATGTCGTCTCCCTTTGGATGATGCGCCCGGATTCTATCGGTGACCTCGCTATGCCTGTGTGACGCAGGTCCGGAAGAGAACTGGCGGTGACGTTACGAGGTGCGCGAGCTTCCCAGATTGAAGCGGCCACTGGCTTCGTACCTGGGCTCGGCGTGATACATCTCGATCCGGTTGCGACCGGAGCGTTTTGCCGCGTAACAGGCTGAGTCTGCGGCGTGCAGCACTGCCGCCGTGTCGTACTCACCTGCATTGGTATAGGCCACACCGATGCTGGCCCCCACCTTGAAAGTCTTTCCATCCCAGCACAGCTCCAGTTTTTGCACCGCCGACAGGATATTGCCGGCGATCTGTTCCGCCCGCTCGCGCGGACAACCGGACAACAACACGGCAAATTCATCGCCGCCCACGCGAGCCGCGGTATCCGTGGAACGAAGTTGGTTCTTGAGCAATGCGCCGACCAGCCGCAGGGCTTCGTCACCTGCCGCATGCCCAGCGGTGTCGTTGATCTGCTTGAAATGATCGAGATCGACAAACAGGAGCGCGTAGGGCTGCTGCTCCCGGGCGGACATCGACGCCACATGCTGCAGGCGCGTATGAAATTCCCGATAGTTCACCAGATCCACGAGAGCATCATGCGTCGCCTCGTGATGCAGTGCCCGAGTCAGCTCGAGATTCGCCGAGCGCAGCTCCAGCACGGTGGCGATCATTCTTTCCGTGTTGATCGCCGATCTCATCACGACAATCAGGAACATGCCGACCAGTATCGCCATTGAGAGGTGCATCTCCGTACCCTCCCAGGCAATACGCGCCATCAACGGCAGAATGCTCGGCAACACGAAGAGGAAATAGGTTCGACGCATGGCGGCGTAGGAAGTCATGGCTGCCGCGCTGACGCCAGCCAATATAAAAGCGACGTACACCTGATGCGGCAGGTCCGCCGGGAATAAGACAATCGCGCCGCCTCCCCACCACACTCCAGACACCGCCGTGCCGATATCCACACGCAGCCGCCAGTACTTCACGTCGACGTCTTCCTCGCGCAGACGCTGGAATTGTCGAGTTTGGAGGTGGCGCATGATGCTGATGAGCGCGCAGACCAGCATCCATGCCACCAGATATGTCATGGGTTGCACGTGGCGCAACAGGGCGACCCAAAAGAAGCTGGCTAAATAGGACAGCGCCAGTGCGACCGGCAAATTGGCAAATGTGAGGCGCAGCTTCTCCAACTCGATCCACCGCTTGGTATCGAGCGTGACCCATAGCGGAACTGATGAATGGGCGCTGTCAGGTTCCATCGTCGTAATCGGCGCGATGCGTGACTATCAGGAGCCCTGTCCGAGTACTGGCTCCTCGTGATGAGGCCCATGACCCGGGCAGGCTGCTAGCTGAACATGTCCAGGCAACCGAGTCCATCCGCCAGACGTTGCGGTATCAACACCTACCGCTCGGCCGCGCAGGAACCCGGCGAACGGAAGGTCTTGCTAGCCAACCCCAATGCCAGACAAAATCTGGGATATCAAGTTTCCGCACGACGTCGTACGATGAAGAACACGCATAAGAAAAAGCCATCAGGAGACAAACCATGAATCCGCTCAATTCGGTAAAAGGTGCGATCACGGCCGGCGTGGTCCTGTCCATTGTGCTGGCCCTGGCACTCACGCCGACACTTTTCAATGAATTTCAGTTGGCCCGCTGGCTACACATCCTGAGCGGTGTGATGTGGATCGGGCTGCTGTACTACTTCAACGTCGTTCAGATTCCCGCGTTGGCCGTAGCGGGTGCGGACAAAGGCGGGCCAGGTGGGGCCGGTATCTCCAAGTACGTCGCTCCGGTGGCTTTGCTGTGGTTCCGTTGGGCTGCCCTGGCGACCTGGCTCACGGGGGCGTGGTACCTCAGTCGCGGCCACAACTTCGCGGGTGCTTTCGCCCTCGGCATGCTGGGCGATACAGTGAATGACTACCAGTTGGTGATCGGCATCGGTGCTTGGCTTGGCACGATCATGCTGTTGAACGTCTGGGGTTTGATCTGGCCGAACCAGAAGCGCGTGCTCGGCATCGTGCCGGCAACAGACGAAGAGAAGGCGAAGGCGCGTCGCGTGGCAATGCTGGCCTCTCGTACCAACTTCGCGCTGTCCATTCCCATGCTGATGTGCATGGCCGCCGCCGGTCATGGCGCTGTGGCAGGTCTACCCTTCTGAGTCGAGTCATTCAAGGAGGATCGACATTTCGACCCTGGCCATCACTACCCTGCTGATCTTTGCGGCATCCCTGGCAAGCTATTTGCTCAGCATCTGGCCTTCGTTTCGCAATGGCCGTGGAGTCTCTTTTGTCCTGTTAGGTGCAGGCACAGTGCTGCTGCTCGCTGCGGTCGCCGTTGTTGTCTCGACCGGTTCCTTTCCATCGCTCTGGGTACCCAATGATGAGATCGAGCCGGATGACATCAAGTTCCTGTCGCCTGACTTCGAGTCTCATCGTTCCGGTACAACCGACGCGCAAGCCGGAGATGACACGCACGCTGCTGACGCCTCTCCACTGAGGAATGGCGACAGATCAAAGCTCGGCGAACGCATCGCTACGGCGCCGCGACCGGAAACTACATCAGGTTCAGCGATAACGGCGACGCCTGTGAAGAACCCGGATCGAAGTGGCGTCATCGACCCCGAGCAGCGCAGTCCCTCGTTGACCGCGATGAATAATCCCTGGGCCGCAACCGCATGTGTAGTGGCGCTCCAACTCGATCCCGCCGAACCAACCCGATGGTGGCTGGAGAACGAGTGCCATAGTCCCGTCGCCATTCTCTTTGCGTCATGTGAGACATCGACGTCTGTATGCAATGAACGCGAGTCTGCATCGTGGACGTATTCGTCGAAAACGCAGGTGCTGCCTGCCAAGTATCAGCGCTCAGTCACCTACGCGGAGCAAATGCAATACGGCGAGCAGATCCGCTTTGTCGCTTGTGCGATCACCACACCGAGCACAATCGACCTAATCGCTCAAGTGGACACACTGGATGCATCGCGTAGCGGGACAGACGAACCCCAAATAAATCGAACGCAGGACGCTTGCCTCATAAGCGTTGAACATTGGATGACGATGGGCAGGCAATCTGGAATTGCAATCGACGCGATGATATCCGGTAAGCTGCCAGGCAGCGTTCGTCGAGCGAATGCGCTTGCGCCGCAGAATGCGAATTGACATCTTGCTGCACGCCTCGCGTCGTGCCGCCAGTATCGGATTACCGCTCACCGCCGCCCAGGCGTGATAAGTCACGGCGCAGGCGCTTGAAGCCGAGGAACAGGCCGATGCAGCTCGTGGCGAGTCCGCCCAGACACAACGCGATCACGCTAATGTCCCATAGCGGACGCTTGTCGTACCAGAACGAGAAATCCAGGCTGTGCAGTCCGTTGTACAGCCAGCGCTCAACGCGATTCAGCCTGTGGACGACCGCCAGCAGCTCGCTCTTTTGCGGATCGACGTAGAACCAGGTTTGCGCCTCGTCGCCGAACTTGACCCGCAACACCGGCAGCGGCGACCGCCGAGCGCGCGAATAGTAGTAAGCGTCGTAGTCGGAAAGCAGCGTGTGCTCGACGATGTGTTCGTCGGGCAGCGCGGCCTGCAATCGCGCCAGCAGCGAATCGACGCTGAAAGGTTGGTGCCGAACCTGCAGCGTGCGAGCGTCAACGAGCAGTTCATCCGCTGCACGCCGCCCTGCCACGTTGTATGGCTGATGCAAGCGTTCACGCGCCGATTCAGCCGCCTCCACCAAGCGCACGGCGTAATAGTGCTCGTCCTGAATGCGCACGAACTGCACTTCCTTGATGGAACGGCCGTTGGCCAATTGCCGCCAGCTCGCGGCATTGTTTACTTCGAACTGCTCAAGTTGCGGCGGGCCGCCGCTGAACACGTCACCGGGCACTTCCAGGCCCGTCGCGTTGGTCCATGCAAACGGCTCCATGGACAGCAATCCGCTGAACACCCACGTCAACGCAAATACACCGAAGAGAGCGCCGAGAATGTAATGCCAGCGCATCCAGCCCGCGTACGGGATGGACGCCGACAGTTTGAACGGGCGCGTGCGACGGAATTGTATGAACGCCAGGATCAAACCCATGGCCGCGAGTACGCAGCCGAGGCCCGAACTCCACACCACGACCTTGTACCAGAGCGGCTGGTGGGTTCTGAGCGAAGTGAAATACAGCCAGTGCGGAATCGTGCCCGCCCAAGCCAGTGCCCGCTGCTTTCGCGTGGTGAATTGGACCACCTCGGCGAAGTACGGCGAAACGTAGATTTCCGTGCCGTCCGCATCGTCCACGCGAAACTTGTGCGCCGGTAGTTCTCGTTCCTGCTGCAGCATCCACTGGTCGGGTTCGTCGACGGTACGCACGAAGCGCACCTTGTCTTCAGGCAGGTTTACAAAGCGGCTCGCCACCGCGCGGGCTTGTTCGAGACTGATCTCCTGCAGCCGGACTCAGCTGCGGCATGCCACCGGCATAGATCATCACGATGCCGCTGGCAAACCACATCACGAACAGCAGGCTCAGCGCGATGCCGAGATAGCGGTGACTGAGAACCAAAAAGCGCCGCAACAGCCGCATGTCTTCCCGCGCCACGAAGCTCGCGTCTTGGTAAACGAATTACTCGCGCGCAATAATAGTGAAGCGCTTCTTCCCGACCGTCTCACCTCGCTGCGCCACAGCGACGGTGACTTGCCAGGTGCCTCCCATGCTCAAGCGCGCCGTGCCTGAGTAAGTCCCATCGCTGCGATGCGCGAGAGGAAACACATCGCGCATTTCCGGCATGTTCATCGAGGGCATGGCCGGCATGTAGTAGGAGACGGACACTTCCGCATCCGTCATCGGCGCACCGTCCGGTTGCATCACCGTCACTTGCACCTCACTCGCACCTGCGCGCGGCGGATCGGGGTCGGCACGGTAGTCGATCCGCACCGACCCGGTGTCCGCTGCGGCGGCCGCACCGGTGGCAGTTGCCGGCGCCTGCGTCGCATCCTTGCTGCCGCAGCCTGCGATCGCGAGCAGCGTGGCCATGAGGACGAGGTAACGAGGGAATGTAGATCGCATATCAATTGCCCGACTTCATCTTGTATTCTGCATCAATGAAAAAACTACCGAAGGTCACGACGCGTTCCGTCGGCTTCAACCCTCCGGTAACCTGAGTATAGAGTTCGCCTTGGATTCCCGTGGTCACGGTGCGTGGCTCGAAGTC
>JAIBJL010000364.1 GCA_020029545.1 Gammaproteobacteria bacterium | reverse complement strand
TCAGGTAACGCAGACCTTCGCCGCGGATATCAAGCGCTTCAAGGAACTGAAAGGGATTAAATAGGAAGACAGTGAATGGTGAGTAGTGAATGGCAAGAATGGGATTCGGGGATGCTCAACCTTCTTAACCACTACTCATTTCTTCAACTCACTCTCGTCCCGAACTCCCGAATCCGCCCGCGCCCCGCTCGGTGGCGGCGAACTCCTTGACGACGTCGAACTCCACTTGCAGCACGGGCACCACGACTAGCTGCGCGATACGTTCGCCCGGCTGAATCGTGAATGTCGTCGAGCCGCGGTTCCAGCACGACACCATGAGCTGTCCCTGGTAGTCCGAGTCGATCAGGCCGACCAGGTTGCCCAGCACGATGCCGTGTTTGTGGCCCAGACCCGAGCGTGGCAACACCATCGCGGCATAGCCGGGATCTTCGATATACACCGCGATTCCGGAAGCAATGAGCTGAGTGTCGCCGGGCCGCAATTCCAGCGGCGCATCGAGACAGGCACGCAGATCGATGCCAGCCGAACCGCGGGTGGCGTACTTCGGTAAGGGGTATTCGCCGCCGATTCGCGGATCGAGAATTTTGAGTTGCAAGCGTTTCAGCATGCGGGCGGTTGCCGGCGCGGCACCGCTACCGTCAGCGGGCGACATGTAACGCGGAAATAGCGGATGCGGCGGCGGAAGCTTCTGACTTGTCCCCGCGCTGGCGATAACGCTCAGCGATCACGAGAACCAGTTGGCGGGCCAACGCCGCCTTACTACACAACGACAGCTCCTGTTTGCCACCCTGCCAGTAGACCATGAGTGCGTTGTCATCCTTGTCGAAGGCCAATCCGTCGCCGACTTTGTTCGCGGCAATCATGTCCAGGTTCTTGGCCGCAAGCTTGGTGAGCGCATTGCGTTCGACGTTTTCAGTTTCGGCAGCGAAGCCGACCAGGAACGGCGGACGCTCGCGCTTGCTGATCGTCGCCAGCACATCCGGTGCGCGCGCCAACGACAACGTCAGCGTATCGCTGGTCTTCTTGATCTTCTCGCACGCGATCTGGCCACAGCGGTAATCCGAGACCGCTGCCGCCGCAATGAAAATGTCGGCATCGTGCACATGCTGCTGCACGGCGTCGAGCATTTGTTCGGCGCTCTCGACTTCGACGCGCACGATACCGCGCGGCGCGGCTATTTGTACCGGACCGCTGACCAGTATGACTTTTGCGCCGGCGTTGCGCGCCGCTTCGGCAACGGCGTAGCCCATCTTGCCCGAGCTGCGATTGCTGATGAAGCGCACCGGATCGATCTTCTCGCGCGTCGGACCCGCAGTCACGACGACTTTCAGGCCGCTGAGCAATCCAGAAGCAGGATGTGCCGCAAACAATTCATCGGCAATATCGACCGGCTCAAGCATGCGTCCGGCACCCACGTCACCGCATGCCTGCTCGCCGCTACCGGGACCGAGAATGCGTATGCCGCGTTCCTGCAGCATTCGAACATTGGCCTGGACAGCGGGATTCGCCCACATCTGGCGATTCATGGCGGGTGCCAGTGCAATCGGCGCCCGGCTCGCCAGACAAACCGTACTCAATAGATCGTTCGCAAAGCCATGCGCCAGACTGGCGATAAACTCCGCCGTGGCCGGCGCGACAATGATTTCATCCGCCCAGCGCGCGAGTTCGATATGACCCATCGCCGCCTCGGCACTTTCGTCCCACAAATCGGTACGCACGGGACGGCCCGATACGGCCTGGAAAGTCAGTGGCGTAATGAACTGCTGTGCACCACGCGACATCACGACCTGAACTTCGGCGTCGCGCTCGATCAGCCGCCGGACCAAGTCCGGACTTTTGTACGCGGCGATGCCGCCGGTCACACCGAGCAAAAATCTGCGTGGCTGGGTAGTGCTCATGGCGAGTGGATTATGGGCGCGAGTCGCGGCAGCGGCAAACGCCGGCTTGCATACCGCCATTCCCGGCAGGCATGGCAGCGCGCATTGCCCTAATGGCGCGCAAATCTCGGTAAACAGCCCCCGATATCGCTCCCGACTGGTGCGACATACGTCACAGAATGCGTTCGGCACTCCACCTGGAAGGAAACGATGTCGATTCGAGACTGGCCCGCCGCCGAGCGCCCGCGCGAGAAGCTGCTGCTGCTGGGTAGTCACGCATTGTCGGAAGCCGAGTTGCTGGCGATCCTGATCCGCACCGGAACTCGCGGACGCAGCGCCATCGATATCGCCCGCGACCTGCTGGTCGAATTCGGCTCCCTGCGCAGCCTCCTGACGGCAGATCGCGACAAGGTTTGCGCCATTCCCGGCCTGGGCGCCTCCCGCTATGCGGCGCTGCAGGCCGCGCTGGAACTCACCCGACGGCACTACCAGCAATTGATGACGACCGGATCAGCTCTGATCAACCCGCGGGCGACTCGCGAATTCGTACGCATGCGACTTCGCGATCTGCCCCACGAAGTTTTCTGCTGTGCGTACCTGGATAACCGCAATCGGGTGCTTGCCTTCGACGAGCTGTTCCGCGGCACTATCGACGGCGCCAGCGTCCATCCGCGCGAGGTGGTCAAGGCGGCGCTGGCGCGCAATGCAGCTGCGGTAATCCTGGTCCACAACCATCCCAGCGGCATCGCGGAACCGAGCCAGGCCGACGAACTGATCACGCGACGGCTGAAAGAAGCGCTCGGACTGGTGGACATCCGCGTCCTGGATCACCTCATCGTCGGCGACGGGATGTGTGAGTCGTTTGCGGAAAGAGGGTTGCTTTAGCGGGCGACGGGCCACGGGCGACAGCCAGAGCGGAATGGCAGGCTCGTTAACGTGAAACGTGCACGAAATCGCGCGCCGCTGAAGAGACGTGTGATCGTCGTCACGCACCGCTCGTATCCTGTCGGTAGAGTCGAGCGCCATGGATGGGCTATTCCGATTGCTGGGCGTTTTGCTGGCCTGCTACGTCGTACAGGCGTTCGTGAGCGGCAGCGTGTACGCCAAATCGGGTGTCTGGGGACGTACATTCAGACGCGATGCAGACCCTCTGCAGTACTGGAGCACCCTCGTCGGGTTCGCTCTACTGTCCGGGGCGCTCGTGTTCATCTTCTGATCTGGCTCAGAGAATCGCGCGCATGACGACCCCTTCGGTCCGGATATCTATAGGGATCTGGTCATTGGCTCTTGGCGCCACGGGGTTCGTGGCCGGGTTCTTCGGCCCGATTGCCCTCAATCCCGATGCGAACCAAGGCCCGCTCCTTGGGCTTTTCATCACAGGTCCGGGAGGCGCGCTCGCCGGGCTGGTGTTGGGCGCGATCTTTCGCGTGCTTGCAGTCTCGAACGCTCAGCGCCTCAAGGCGCTGGCCATCGCGTGCGCTGCGCTCGCGCTGGGCACGCTGTTCTTTTGCCTGCCCGAGCCGGCCGTGCTAGGCCACGTCATCGACGCAGACGTCGAGGAGTGCTCGCCTCCTTTAAGCGCCGCTCGCGCTGCGCTCGCTCGATGGGAAGATGCCGTTGCGCGAGCAACCTGGGTCACGCCACCTGCGGATTGGAAGGAGACAGCCTTGTACAACGTCTCGCACGATCCCGGCCTTCTGCTGAGCATGCGCGTCACGCGCAGAAGCACGATTTACCAACACCGCAAGCCATGGGATTTCCGGCGAAAGAGCGCGGCATGGGTGACGGTCGACGCCATCGAGCAATACTACGCGCGCGATGGTGGCGGCTCCTGCGCGGAGTATCTGGCGCGCGGCCCGCGCCTCTACATGCCATTTACCGATTCCACCTCGAGCCCGAACCAGCCGGCGAAGGTATGGCCACCGACGGACACGACTGGGTTCCTTCTATTGATGGAGTTGGGACCTGTGCCAGCCGAGTATCAGCGGCTCATTGAGCCAAAACCATAGCGGCACAATTGAGGGACAGTGACTTCACAACAACCAATGGTGCGTGCGCGTTGAGAGATCTTCGATGCCGGTGTTCCGATATGCGGAAACTCGGCCGATCAGCTGCAATCCGAACATCGGCACCTGAGATCCGGCCGACATACGCGACTCAGCCTCGTCAGATCCCCCGCCGACATCCGTGCCGACGTCAACCCGTGTAGTCAAGGCGTTTAAGCGCACCGACGGCCTGCTTCTTCACCAAAGAGTCCGTCTTGGATTTGGATAAAGTGATCAGCAGGGGGCCATATTTTTGATTACCGGAATAGCCCAGCATCTTGGCGTAGTGACTCATGGCGACATTTTCAGCCTTATTGTTCGACACGCCTCCCTTGTCCGCGAACGCCTGCAGTTGCACGCCGATTTCTTCCATCAGGCGGGGATCGAGAATTTTGTCCCAGCTCATGCGGTAGGCGGCGTCCTGTTTGTAGGAGTAGTCTTCGGATTGGAGGAGGTTGAGCAGTTGCGCTATGCGCATGTCACTACCCTCTTGGTAGTTGGCACGGCTGGCCATGATTTCGTTCTTGCGACGCTCCCAGTCCAATTCGTGCAATTGATCGGCGCACTCCGACCTAATGCGCGCTATCTTGGTTTTGCTCTGCACCTCCTTGATGCTGGAGCGTGCCAGCTCGGTGCCGGTCGAGCCGAGAGCCTTGACCATCCACGCACCGTATTGGGCCGAATCGCGCGATGCATCGAGTGACGGCAAATCGCGCATCAGTCGGTCGCTCAAGGCTTGAGCCAGACGCTCGTCACCAATGCCCGAAACATAGACGGGCTTGGCCACCGCCGCAATGAGCGTCTCCTTGGATTGTTCGCTGTTGAGTTGCGCGATGTATCGGTCCACTTCAGCACTGCGATCGAACACGCCCTCCATTGCTGCCAAGCGCGCGGAGAGCATTAACAGCGCAAATCCCGTCATTAATATTTTCCCCATGGTGCCCCTCACTGTTGCATTGAGCGCAAACAGTATAGCTAAGCTCACTTCACCCAGGGCAGCGCCAGGGCGCGGGATCAGGGTCAATCACGAGCGGCCTGGTGGACCAGGCTCTTGCGGAACGTCGATGTGTCTCGATTGAATCTCCGCTTGAACGTCATGTTCGTCATCGGCTGGAACCATGCGAACGCAGCCGTGTCGCGGAAGCTGGGGATGAAATATCTGGCGAGCGCGGTACCAACAACACAAGATAACGACCGGGAAGAGCAGATCGATGACTCTGCTCTGGTAATTGATCACGAATAGAGCCCATAAATGATGGCGATGCGATGCGACCTCATCGCCGATGGTGAAGCACGCAGCAATCCACCACAGCGC
>JAIBJL010000074.1 GCA_020029545.1 Gammaproteobacteria bacterium | reverse complement strand
CGAATTTCCCGATGGCCGCATCGAACTGGTCGACGCACGCAAGCAGACCGTCAACAACGCGGGGAAGTACGCCGACTATGCCATGGGGCAATTCATCGAGCGCGCACGCGCGAGCGACTACTGGGCCGATACGCTATTGCTGGTGGTGGCGGATCACGACACACGCGCCTACGGCGATGCACTGGTACCCATCGACAAGTTTCACATTCCCGGCGTCATACTCGGCGCGGACGTTGCCGCACGCAGGATCGATTCTCTGGCAAGCCAGATCGATCTCGCGCCGACACTGCTATCGCTGATGGGCATCGACAGCGAGCATCCGTTTCCGGGACGCGACCTGACCCGAACGCTGCCGGAGTTCGGCAACTCGCCACCGCTGCCGCGGCCCAGGGCCATGATGCAGTTCGACAGGAATTTCGCCTGGATGGAAGACGACCGCGTGACCGTGCTGCAACCCGAAGCGGCGCCGCGACATTTCATCTACCATCGTCGCAGCCATGTGCTGGAGCCTGCGGATGCAGCGGATCAGGAAGCAGCGCGACAGGCATTGGCCCATGTGCTGATGCCCGGGTGGCTATACAGGGAACAGCGCTATTCGATGGGCAAGTGAGTGGACGTAAGCTGACACCGCCGCAGTATCGACCTTCAGTCCGACAGGCGGCTCGCGCAGCCACCAGCGGTCAGGCATGGACGAGTCGTCGCAGCCATCCAAGTAGCGCAGTGGGCAACAACTCCGGTCGATGCAGCACTGCATATTGGTGCTCTCCGAACACGGTGGGCAGGTAACTGGTCGCGTGTCGATCGATCGTGAGACAGAATGGGAAAACACCTTGCAACCGGGCCTCGACGATCGACTGCCGCATGTCTTCAACACCGTAGCGGCCATCGTACTCGTCCATATCGTTCGGTTTCCCGTCGGATAGCATGAGCAAGAGGCGATGTCGGGCTGGCTCTCGCAGTAGCAGTGCCGATGCATGGCGAATCGCCGCGCCTGCTCGTGTGTACTTTTCGGGCTCGAGTCCCGCAATGCGAAGGCCGATGTCGCTGCTGAATCGTTCCGAGAATTGTTTGACCGCTCGTAGAGTCACCCGCCCCGGACCTTCGCCGGAGAACGCAAGCGCTGCATAGGGCTCACCTAGACTGTCGAGCGCGAGACAGACCAGCAGCAAGGCCTCCCGCTCCACATCGATGATGCGCCGCTGGTCCGATACCCATCCATCGGTGGAACCGCTCACGTCCATCAGGAGCAGTACGGCGAGTTCACGACTGGCGGTTCGATTGCTTTGATAGAGTCCAGACTTGATCGCCGTGCCTGCGCGAGCATCGGCAAATGATTCGAGGCAGGCCTCCAGATCGAGCTCGTCGCCGTCCGGCTGCTGCCGCAATCGCAGGCGTTGTGCCCGCAGCGATTCGAACTGGCGCCTCACTGTGTGTAGCAGTGCTCGATGCGCCTCGAGCGTGCGACGGACCCACTCGCTCGTTCCATGCGGCGCATCCACCATGTGCACGGCGGCACCCGGCACACGATAAGCACGCAAGCGCCAGTCCCATTCCGGATAGCGCAGGACACCCTCCGGGGAGGGCCTGTGGGTTCGGGCATGCCGCGTGCTCGGTGGCGGATCATCCGACAGCAGGATCTCCTTCGGTGAGCCGGGAACACTCACCAGACGCGCTTCGGAGAGATCGGAGAGCGACTCGGCAAGCCCCTCGGCTGCTTGCTGCTCATCGCGATCCGTCGGGCGTTGCATGCCGAATGGGTCCTCCGCATGTTCGTGGGGCTGCGCGGTTTGAACCATCCAGGGGCCCGGTGTCGCCGGTGCGTCGCGCTCGTCTTCCTTGCGAACCTCCGGCCGTCGTGTCATCCGAGCGCTGCGGATGGGCTTCGTGGTGGGTTCATCAACGCAAGAGGCGTTGCGAGGCTCGGCGTCGCCCGCATTGCTCGGTGCTCGCAACGCTCCAATCCAGCGATCACGATACAATCGGCCGCAGCGGGTGGGGGTGACAGCCGTGCTGCGCAGTAGATTGAGTGCGACATCTTGCGCAAGCTCCATCGATGATTGAGCCGACGTGCTGGCGTAAAGTGCTGCAGGCTGCGCCTGAAGTAGGGTTCTTAGCCACGTTTCGAGGGCTCGACGCGAGGCAGGAAAAGCATTCAACGTTGGACGGCGGTTCAAGCACTCCTCGCGAAATCGATGCAGGCGCTTGCCGAGTCCCGGGAATCCGCGAACCAGCTCGGCATCCGCAGCGTCGGCTTCCAACACCTCGAAGATGGCGCTCACGAGGGGATTCATTGCATTCGGCAGAAGGTGCGCCGCACCGCGCAGCGCCCTGGACGCCTGCTGCATCGCCATGATCTGCAGGTCCCCGACTGCATCGTGAGACGCCGGCCTCGGTAACCAGATCGATTGCCCATCCGTGGCTGGAATCGCCTCGCGCGCCATCGGCCACGCTTCCTGCAAAAATAGTCTGCGCACCAGTGGCGTCGTTGGCGGCGGCTGCGCGAGCCGGAACGTATGGCTTCTGCCGAAGGCTGCCAAGGTCACTAGATCGAGACGTTGCAGGAGTAGGGAAAGATCGATGTCGTCGCGTTGCTCGATGGGGCGATGTCGTCGCCAAAGCTCCTGGGCGAATGCGGTCGCATGGCGCGCCGCATCGGTGATGACGTCTTCGGCTTCTGCCATGTGCGTCGATCTAAATGAACGTCGCCTGCGCGAGATCGCGCATCGCGCTCAGCAGCGACGCATCGTCAGACAGCGGTGCGATCAGCCCGGCATCGCAAGCCTCGCGAATCGGCACGCCTGCGGCCGCGAGCCGCGCGGCCGCAATCAAGAGGCGTGTGCTCGGTATTTCGGCAAGGCCGCGGTCGCGCAGCGCGCGTAGTCGCCGACCCAAGGTAACGATGCCATGCACGATGCCGCGATCAAGACCGCTTTCGTGCGTGACGATGGCCACCTCCTGTTCGAGCGGCGGAAAATCGAAGTCGAGCGCGACAAAGCGCTGTCGCGTGCTCGGCTTCAGATCCTTGAGCATGCGTTGGTAACCCGGATTGTAGGAGATCACCAGTTGAAACTCGGGTGGCGCGATGAGGCGCTCGCCCGTCTTGTCGATATTCAGCTCACGGCGATGGTCGGTGAGCGAATGCAGCACGACGACGGTGTCCTGCCGCGCTTCGACGACTTCATCGAGATAACAGATTGCTCCGTTGCGCACGGCGCGAGTGAGAGGGCCATCGCTCCAGTAGGTGCCGTCGTGTCGAATCAAGAAGCGGCCGACGAGATCGCTGGCCGTGAGGTCATCATGGCAGGAGATCGTCACCAGCTCGCGACCCAGTCTCCACGCCATGAACTCGACAAAGCGGGTTTTACCTGATCCCGTCGGGCCCTTGAGCATCACCGCGAGTTGCTGCGCATGCGATTGCTCGAAGACGCGGACCTCAGCGCCGCTGGCGACGTAGTAGGGCGCCGCGGAATCTGCGTGCACGCGGGAGGACTGTGCATTCACGTGATGGCAACGCGGACGGGCCGTGTGGGTTCTGAAGGCATGGGCGCACCCTCGCCAACGACTTCGAAGCGGGGCCGCGTCCGGAAGAAATCCCAGATGAACAGCGCCACGCCGACGGTGAACACCGAGGAGGTTGCAACCAGCATCAGGAAATGAACCTGGATCTTGAGCTGCGTGTCGAGATAGCCCAAGCCGAGAATGCGCTCCAGGTACACCTGCCCGATGCCGGCGGTCGCAAACGACAGCGTCATGCCGAACATGCCGCCCAGCTGCATCCAGAACGACCAGTAACCCACCGCAGTGCCCTGCTCGGGGCGATCCCGAGTCATGCTCGGCAGCGCGAACGTGATCATCGCGAGCACGATCATAGCGTATGCGCCGTAGAACGCTGCGTGTCCGTGCATCGCCGTAACGAGCGTCCCGTGGGTCCATTTATTCACTGACGGCCAGGTGTGGGCGAGCCCCAGCAGTCCTGCCCCGAACAACGTGAACACGGCACTGCCAATCGTCCAATGCAACGCGAGTGTGTTGGGATGGGTGAGCCCCGAACGCCGGACCGCCGAATACGCGTAGACGCCCATGCCGACGAGTGCCACAGGTTCGAGTGCGCTGAAGACCCCGCCGATGGGCAGCCAGTAGTGGGGCACCCCGACCCAGTAGTAATGATGCGCCGTGCCGAGGATGCCGGCGATGAACACGAGACCTACGATGACGTACAACCACTTCTCGAGTACTTCGCGATCGGCGCCAGACAGGCGGATCAACAGGTACGCCAGGAAGCCGCCTTGAATCATTTCCCACACGCCTTCTACCCACAGATGAATCGTCCACCAGCGGTAGAAGATCGAGACGGTATAGTTCGAATAGTGCAGCAGCGCCGGCAGGTACAACACCGCAGCACCCGCGATGCCGAGCAACAGCACGCCTTCGGTCGTGGTGAATCGACCTGACTTGCGGATCGTCATGACGACGTTGTAGAGGAACATCAGCATGACGATGACGATCACGATCTTGTGGGGCAGCGGCTGCTCCAGCAACTTGTTGCCGGTGCCATAGCGAAACAAGTAGCCGATCACCGCTGTCACGCCCATCACTACCCACAGCCCGAGCTGGATGTACGCGAGCCGGACGCTGTGTAATTCAGTACGCGACTCATCCGGCACCATCCAGTAGGTGGCGCCCATGAATCCGGTCAGCACCCACACGATCAACAGATTCGTGTGGATCACCTTGGTGACGTCGAAGGGAAGGATGTAGAGCAGAGGATCGGGACCCAGGTATTTCGCCGCCGACAGCAGGCCGAAAACCAGCTGCAGGCCGAACAACACCATCGCCACCGCGAAATACCAATACGCGACAGCTTGCGAGCGATAGCGCATGAGTCAGTCCTCCCTACTTCAGCGTCGCAAGGTACTCGGCCAGATGCTCGATCTGCTCCTCGCTCAACACCTGCCCATACGTATTCGGCATGAATGATTGTCCGTTCGCAGAGAACATTGCACCGGGTACGACGTAGGCGCTGGGCGTACGAATCGATTCACGCAAGTAGCCCTTCAGGTCTTTTGCCCCACCTTTGTAGTCGGGCGAAGAGATGACTTTCTCTGCCCGTGCAGCCACGCCGGCCAAGGAGGGCCCCGCCATGTTCACGCCCGGCGCGGTGGAATGGCACGCACTGCACGCGGGAGTGACGGAGCGAAATTCCGCGGCGCCCAATGCAATCGGATTCTCATTGCCGCTCACCGGTCTCGCGCCGGGCGGCAGCGCGCCGCTCTCGCTGGCGCTTGCGATCTGCGCAGGACTGAAATCGGTTCCCGGAATGGATGCGCCAGTGACGAGAATGGGACGAGGCGGCCAGCCTTGGTTGTCGACCTTGCTCACCCAATCGAGAAACGCGATGAGATCGGTGATTTCCGACTCGCTCAAGTCCTGCTTTGGCATCAAGCGGCGATGGCGCTGCTCGTCGTAGAAGGTCGAGGGATCGCGCAGGTAAGCCTTCAGATATTGCTCACCACGTAATTGCGTAATCTTCGTGAGGTCAGGTGCGTAATAAGCACCCTCGCCGAACAGCGTGTGACAATTCACGCAATTGTATTTGTGCCATACATCGTCGCCATGTTGTACCTGCGGCGTGTTGTTCTCTTCATGCGTCAGCTTGCTGAATTGCGAATGGCTATGAACCGTCATGCCAAGGAAAGCGATGGTGGCGACCGCTGTCGAGCCGATGGCAAATAGCCGCGCCTGCCGCTTGTTCATGCGTACGCTCCCTGGAGTCCGCGATCACACGCCGATGCCGCTCCAGTGCGTCAGCGAAATCCAGGCCGCATACGCAATTGCACCGAGCATCGCGACCAGCACCACGTAACTGACGATGCGTAGCGGAGTGAACCAGGACTCACCGTGCATAATCTTCACGCTCTTCCGTGAGGGCCACGACTCATCCCAACTTAACACAACCCGTTTGGCGCACGTCGTAGCGGTTTACCGGCACGCGACATTACATGGTCACGCCAGCTACTCCGCCAGACGTCGCACGGCCTGCAACGCGACCGACAGCGTTGCGAAGTCTGTCGTCGGAAGCGCCCGCATTTCCCCCACGGTTTGGCGGATGTGGGCGACTCCGGCTGCGTTGCTATCGAGCCAGGTCTGCAATGCCTGTGCCGGTGCTTTCGTGGCCGCCGTTGCCTTCGTTATCTTGAGCGCCTGCAAGGTCAGCTGACGCTGCAGGCGGTAAACGTTGTCACGCAGGGTGGAGCGCGCGATCGTCTGCCAATGACCGTCGGTACTGAGGGCTTCGATCTGCTCGCGCAACCAGTCCAGCGACAGCGCGGTGCCCATGCCGAAGTAGGCGATTGCGCACTTGTCGATACCGAGTTGCGTCTGCTCGGCGAGTTCGACAAGATCGGGTCCGGAGCGCAGCGCGGTGAGACTGGCCATGCGACGGCTGAGTGGCTGCGGCACTTGCGCGTCGATGAACTGCCTGCAGCGTTTCTCGAAAACCGTGAGATCCGCTCCAGATAGCACTTTCGGCAGCAATCCGTCGAGTCGGGTCAAGCCGGTGCGCAGACGGGCGACTTGTTCATCGATATTGAGTTTGCCGCTGGTTCCTTGCAGCAGCCAGTAGGTGCAGAAGCTCAGCAGCCGCGTGGTCTCGAACATCATTTCATATTGCGTCTGCGCGTTGATCCTGGTGTCGAGCGCCTCGATGTCGGCCCATGTGTCGCGCATCGTATAGGCTTCGCGAGCGATGGCGTAAGCGCGGACGACGGTTGCGGCATCCTGGCCGCTGTCTTCCTGCGCGCGGCGCGCGAACGTCGCGCCCATGCGATTGACCATGCTGTTCGTCGTGACGGTAGCGATGATCTCGCGCCGCAAGCGGTGCTGGCGCAAGTAGCGTCCACTGCGCTTCTGCAGTAGCGGCGGAAAGTACCGTTCGAGTTCATGTCCGAGGTACGGATCTTCGGGTACGTCTGAATCGATCAGCCGCGAATACAACGCCATTTTTGCGTACGCCAGCATCACGGCCAGTTCCGGTCGCGTCAGGCCGCGACCTGCCTTATGGCGCGCGCCGATTTCTTCCGTCGACGGCAGGAATTCGAGCGCCCGGTCGAGTTGTCCAGAGACTTCCAGCGAACGAATGGTATGCGCGTGTTCCATCAGTTCCGGAATCGCGCGCGTTTCCAGCATCGACAATGCCTGGCTCTGCAAATAGTTGTCGCGCAGCACATGCGAAGCCACATCATCGGTCATTGCCACGAGCAAGGGGGTGCGCTCTTGTTCCGACAGTTGTGCACGACGCGGCGCCGTGTTCAGCAGAATCTTGATATTCACTTCGTGATCGGAACAGTCCACTCCGGCCGAGTTGTCCACGAAGTCGGTATTGAGGCGGCCGCCGCCGAGTGCGTATTCGATCCGGCCGCGTTGCGAGAACCCGAGGTTGCCGCCCTCGCCGACGACGCGGCAGCGCAATTCCTTGCCGTTCACGCGGACCGCATCGTTGGCGCGGTCGCCCACATCCAGATGGCTTTCACTGCTGGCTTTGACGTAGGTACCGATGCCGCCGTTCCATAGCAGGTCGACCTGCATGGTGAGGATGGTTCGTATCAGTTCCTGTGGAGTCATCGAGTCGCGCTTGATGCCGAACAGCGCCTGTGCCTGCGACGAGAGCTTGATCGCTTTGGCGCTGCGCAGATAGACGCCGCCGCCTTTCGAGAGCAGCTGGGTGTTGTAGTCGTCCCAGGTCGAGCGCGGCAATCGAAACAGTCGCTGGCGTTCGGCGAAGCTGCGCGCCGCGTCGGGTGTCGGGTCGATAAAAATATGCTGATGATTGAATGCCGCTACCAGGCGGATGTGCTCCGACAGCAGCATGCCGTTACCGAAAACGTCGCCGGCCATATCGCCGATGCCCGCCACGGAGAAGTCCTGCGTTTGCGTATCGATGCCGAGCTCGCGAAAGTGCCGCTTCACGCATTCCCATGCACCGCGCGCCGTGATCGCCATCTTCTTGTGGTCGTAGCCCGCCGAGCCGCCCGAGGCAAAGGCATCGCCGAGCCAGAACCGGTACTCGGCAGCGATACGGTTGGCGATATCGGAAAAGCTGGCGGTACCCTTGTCCGCAGCGACCACCAGATACGCGTCGTCGCCGTCGCGGCGCACGACCTGCGCTGGCGGCACGATCTTGCCATTGACGATGTTGTCGGTGAGATCCAGCAGGCCGCGAATGAAGGTGCGATAGCTCTCGACCCCTTCGCGCTGCGCATCCTCGCGGCTGGCACCGGCGGCAAGTCGTTTCGGTACGAAGCCACCTTTCGCGCCCACCGGCACGATGAGCGTGTTCTTGACGTTCTGCGCCTTCATCAGGCCGAGTACTTCGGTACGGAAATCCTCGCGACGATCCGACCAGCGGATACCGCCGCGCGCTACATTGCCCATGCGCAGATGCACGCCTTCCACGCG
Source organism: Gammaproteobacteria bacterium (assembly GCA_020029545.1). Taxonomy (GTDB): domain Bacteria; phylum Pseudomonadota; class Gammaproteobacteria; order Steroidobacterales; family Steroidobacteraceae; genus Steroidobacter. The sequence goes on along the minus strand of JAIBJL010000074.1, from coordinate 5,723 downwards.
CGGGGAATAGACAAAGATCTCGAAGGCCGGACGGGGCGGCGGCAGATCGGTCATGCGGCGCGAGTCCAATTTGAACGACAGATACGATTTGTAGGGTGCGATAGCGAGCGCGCCATCCCCAGCATCGGCCTCAATATCGGTTTGATAATAGTTCGTGCGCAGTGTGGCCGTGATCGCGCTATGAAAGCGCCGCAGGATGCGATCCTCATCCAGGCTGGTCACTGCTTCGAGCAGGCTGGCGATCCGGGTCTGCACGGTGTCGATCAGCGAGTTTCGTTTCGCCGGCTTCAGCGACGGATCGAACTGCGCTTCGAACAGGGACGACAATGCCGCAGCGATGCCGAGGTTCGATGCCAGTACCTGCTCCATATAGGACTGACTGAAGGTCACGCCGCCTTGCAGGATGAAGCGGCAATAGGCTCGCAACACCATCGCCTGACGCCAGGTCAGGCCCGCTGCCACTACCAGGCGATTGAAGCCGTCGTTCTCGGTGCGATCGTTCCAGACCGCGAGAAATGCCTCGGTAATGCCGGCGCCAGACTTCACCGGATCGATGGCGCGACCGTCGCGGCGCTGCATCTCGAAATCCTGCAGCCAGATTTCTCGCTTGCCGCGTACCGCAATGCGATAGGGTCGCTCGCTGAGCACCAGAAACCCCATGTTTTCGAGAATGGGCAAGGCCTGCGACAGCACGATCGGCGCTGCGGAGCGCATCAGGCGCAGATGCACGATGCTGTCGCTGCCGCTCACCAGCCGCAGTGCCATCCGGTCGGAGTCGAGCAGCACTTGATCGAGTTGCGCGATATCGTCGACGGCGACCTGCGCGGAGACATCCTCCTGATAGGCGGCCGGGAACGCGGCGTTGAAGCGTTCCGCGGTCTGCGCACCACGTTCGCCTTGCGATTCGATCAATAGTTGGCGCAGGCGATCTTCCCAGGTTTGAACCGCGTCGGCGATTCGCGTTTCGAGTTGAGCGGCGTCGACGGACTCTCCGGACCGCTTCGACAAGCGTACGATCATGTGCACGCGCGCCAGCACGGAATCGGATAACTGGATCTGCGAATCGATGTCCGTGGCCGCCATGGAATCGCGCACGACAGCTTCGATCTTCTGACGGACCTGTGTGCTGTATCGGTCGCGCGGCACGTAAATAAGAATGGAATAGAAACGACCGAAGCCGTCGCGCCGCAGCAGTACCCGCACGCGCTGGCGTTCGTACAGATTCACGACACTGCGCACGATGCGAATCAGATCCGCGACGCTCGACTGAAACAGTTCGTCGCGCGGATAGGTCTCCAGAACGTGCATGACCGCCTTGCCGTCGTGACTGGCCGGGTCCAGGCCGAAATGTGCCACGATGCGTTCGATCTTGTGGCGCAGCAAGGGAATCTCACGCGGGCTGCGGTGATACACGCCGGACGTGAACAGTCCCAGGAAGCGGTGTTCGCCGTCGACCCGTCCACGGCGATCGAAAGTCTTGATGCTGAGAAAATCGAGATAACCGGCACGGTGCACTGTCGACAACGAATTTGCCTTGGTAATCGTCAACAGGTGCGTGTCGCGGACCTGGTCGCGCAGTGTGCCCGTCAGTGTCTTTGCTTCGAGGCGCTGACGCGGACGTTGGCGCAGAATGCCCAGGCCAGTGTTCGCGAGCGGCTCCAGTTCGTCTGCGCCGCGGCCCCGATGCAACCGATACTGGCGATAGCCGAGAAACGTGAAATGATTCTGCGCCAGCCATTCCAGTAGTGCGCGAATCTCGCTGGTCTCGTTGGGCGCGGCGGGCAGCGCCTGCTGCGAGATATCTGCGGCAAGCTCGATGGCACGCTCACGCATGGTGGGCCAATCTCTGACGGCCAGCCGCACATCCTCGAGCATCGCGAAAATGTTGGCTTGCACAGCGGCAATGCGCGCCGGATCGCTGATCCGATCCGTCTCGATGTGTTGCCAGGATTCCCGCGCGACCTGGATTGCGTTGGGATCGTCGACGATATCCGTCACGCGACCCGCTCGATTGCGTCGCACGGGCAACACCGGATGCGCCACCAGATGAATGCGCAGGCCCGCCCGATTGAGGACCATGCCCAGCGAGTCGACGAGAAATGGCATGTCTTCGGTAGTGACCTCCACGACCGTACGCGGGCAGGTCCAACCGTGGGTGCCGAGGTCAGGATTGAAGACGCGCACCAGCGGCGTGCCGGCCTGGTGCAATCTTGCGAACGCAAGATGATCGAGCGCGGCATGAGCGAGTTGCTCGCCGTGGTACTCGCGCAGGTCTTCTTCTGCAACTCCGCGGTAGTACTGACGAAGATAGCGCTCGGCGAGTGCGTGGTCGCGCTTCTTCGCGATGCGTCTGGCCGCAGCCACGATACGCTCGATGATTTTCTGCCGGGCGGCCGGAATAGCGGGTGCCGCAATGAGGGTTGAGGTTCGCACGCGAATTCCTGAATAAAGGCAATCGGGGAAGTTTAGTTCATTCGCCGGTATGTAGCAGAATCGGCGCTGCTCTTGTGTTCGAGGGTTGCGGGTGTAACCATCGTTTGCCCCGTGCTGTTTTTTACGCTCCGGAAAATCCCCATCCAACCCAGCCTGCGCTGAGGCGATGTGCCAGTTCATGAATAGTGCACTCGAACGAGGTGACGACATGACGGCGGAAATGAACGCAGCGACGCCTGCAACCCATCAGCCGCTCGACAATCCGGTCGGTACGGATGGTTTCGAATTCGTGGAGTACACCGCACCCGATCCCGATCTACTGCGCTCACTGTTCGAGAAGCTGGGGTTCCCGGTGACGGCGCGTCACCGTAGCAAAAATGTCACGTTGCATCGGCAAGGCGATATTAATTTCATCATCAATGCCGAAGCCGAAGGCTTCAGCCAGCGTTTCGCGCGCGACCACGGCCCTTCGGCGTGCGCGATGGCATTTCGTGTCAAGGACGCGCCATTCGCACTAAAGCGCTGCGTCGAACTCGGCGCGAGGGCGGTGGAGCCTCGCGTGGGTCCCATGGAGCTGAGCATTCCCGCGATCGAAGGTATCGGCGGCAGTCTGATCTACCTGGTGGACCGGTACGGCGAGCGCACCATTTACGACGTTGACTTCGTGCCGGTTCGCGATGGCAAAGCGCCGCCGCCTGCCGGGCTCACTTACATCGATCATCTGACTCACAACGTGGGCCGCGGTCGCATGAACCTGTGGGCCGGCTTCTATGAACGATTATTCAACTTTCGCGAAGTGCGCTACTTCGATATCGAAGGTAAAAAGTCGGGATTGTTCAGCCGGGCGATGACCAGTCCCTGCGGCAAGATCCGTATTCCGATCAATGAATCGCAGGATGACAAATCGCAGATTGAGGAATACCTGCGCGAGTATCACGGTGAAGGCATTCAGCACATTGCGTTGGGCACCGACGATATTTTTGCGACGGTTGATGAGTTACGTGCGCATGGCGTGCAGTTTCAGGAGACGCCGCAGACTTATTACGAAGGTATCGATGCGCGAGTTCCCGGGCATCGTGAAAAAATTGCAGAAATGCAGCGCCGTCGCATCCTGATCGACGGCAACCCGCAGAAGGGCGAGGGACTGTTGCTGCAGATTTTCACGCAGAACGTGATCGGACCGATCTTCTTCGAGATCATTCAGCGCAAAGGCAATGAAGGCTTCGGTGAAGGCAATTTCAAGGCGCTTTTCGAATCGATCGAATTGGATCAGATCAGAAGAGGAGTGCTGTGAGCAGGTGTTGGCGATGGATGTCAGGGCTACGGGCTACGGGCTACGGACGACGGGTGACGGGCTACGGGCGACGGCCAGAGCAGAGAACTGTTGCATGCTCCTGCCGCATCCCGAATCCCTTACTCCATCTTGCGCAGCAACTCCTGTCCTCCCATTCGTTGCATTTGCGTGAGTATCCATCGCTGTCGACTGCGAACGTAGCTCGACGGTGCATTCGCTTTTAATCGGATGGGGTTGGGCAGCACAGCGGCGAGCAGCGCTGCATCGCTCGCATTCAGCCGCGCGGCGGGTTTGCGAAAGTAGATCGTCGAAGCAGCGCCGACTCCGTAAATGCCGCGACCGAACTCGGCAATGTTGAGATGCATTTCGAGAATACGGCGCTTCGGCCACAACGCTTCGATCAGCACGGTCAACCCAGCCTCCAGGCCTTTGCGAATCCAGCTCTTGCCGCGCCAGAGGAATAAGTTCTTTGCCACTTGCTGAGAAATCGTACTGGCACCGCGAACCCGCCGACCGCGCTCGCTTTCTTCGAGCGCGCTGTTGATCGATTTGAGGTCGAAGCCGTGATGCGATGGAAAGGTCTGATCTTCGGCCGCGATGACTGCCAGCTTCATGGGCGCAGCAATCAGTGACCAGTCCACCCATTGCTGCCGCAGACGATAATCGGTCTTGCCGTCCTGCCAGGCAGCGAGGCGATCGCCCAGCATGAATGCCGTGGTGGGCGGATTGAGCCAGCGCAAGGCAACGACCGCGCCGATGCTTAAGGCCACGAGCCCGACGATCGACCACATGAGCAGACGCAGAAGGCGTCCAAGTAACGAGCGCTTTTTTCCAGCCATCGGGGCCAATGCGGTCTGTGATTAAGGGTGAGGAGGCGGCGTGAGGAGCACACGGCCGGTCAAGTGGGTGAGGACGGTAACCGTAGCGACCGTGGTCTGTACAGGTCCCAGCGGTGCCGCACCGGCGCAGGGCTGGTATTCCGGCATGGCCGTGGGTGCGTGGAAGCTCGATGTGCCCACGCGCAGCGAATTCGATGGCCTGCTGTTTCGCTGAATCGGAAAAAGGCGCTGCAGTCGATTCTGCAGCGCCTTTGATAGCGTGACCATCGCGATGCCGCAATCCGCCGCGCTGTCTGCGCGGCTGTGGTTCTTAGGCCTTGTCGGGAACGACCGTGACCGATTCGATCGTGATTGGATCGACAGGGACATCCTGATGACCGCCCTTGTTGCCGGTCTTCACATCGACGATGGCATCGACGACGTCCATGCCCGAATCGATGCGGCCGAACACGGCATAGCCGAAGTTGCCGGGTTTGTGATCGAGGAAATCATTGTCCGCGACATTGATGAAGAACTGCGAAGTGGCACTGTTGATGTCATTGGTGCGTGCCATCGACAGCGTGCCGCGCTTGTTTTTCAGGCCATTGGTCGCTTCGTTCTTGATCGGCGGGCGCTGTCCCTCCTTGCTCTTGAGGTCGGCAGTCATGCCGCCGCCCTGCACCATGAAGCCGGGAATGACGCGATGGAACACCGTGCCTGCGAAAAAACCGTCTTCTGCATATTTGCGAAAGTTCTCGGCCGAGATCGGCGCCTGTTTGTCGAACAGTTGAACTGTGAAGCTGCCTTTGGAAGTCTTGAATTCGAGCATGTGTGCGCCTGAAAAGGTAAGAGTGAAATGTCGCCCGACCGCGGGCAAGGCCAGTCCGCTATGCCATGCGACAGCCTTCCGTGATCCGTTCGTGACCGGCCAGATCGGCATGCGAGCGTACGTGAGCGAACCCGTATCGCACAAGCAAATCGCGCACCGCCGCGGCCTGTTTCCAACCGTGTTCCAGTAACAGCCAGCCGTTCGGTTGCAGGTGATCGCGGGCCTGTCGTGCAATCGCCGTCAGCGCATCCAACCCCTGCAGGCCCGCAAACAGTGCGATGCCAGGTTCGAAGCGCCGCACCTCGGCGGCCAGGTCGCGATCGTCGGGCGCGATATAGGGTGGATTCGA
>JAIBJL010000363.1 GCA_020029545.1 Gammaproteobacteria bacterium | reverse complement strand
TCGTTGAAGCGCGGATCGAGCGCCTTGAGCCGCGACAACAAAGGCGGGTGCGTCGCGAAGAATCGATCGATGCCCGGCGCAAACAACATATGCGCGACTTCTTCGACTTCCGGATTACCGATCTTCGAGCCTCCCGATAGCGCGCCGATCTTCACCAGCGCATTGCGCAGCCCGGTGGGATCGCGCGTGAATTGCACGGCCGAGGCATCGGCCAGCGATTCACGGCTGCGCGACACGGCCGCTTGAATCAGGCGGCCAAAGAACAAGCCGATATAGCCGATGGCCAGTACCGCGAAGGCCGCGACGAAAATCACCGCGACCCCACCGCCCTTCTTATCGCTACCGCGGCTCGGCGCAAAGCGCAGCACGGTGCGTGCGATCAATGCGATCACGAGCAGCCCGAACAACAAGCCCATCAGGCGAATGTTGAGTCGCATGTCGCCGTTCAGCACGTGGCTGAATTCGTGCGCGATCACACCCTGCAATTCGGCGCGATTGAGTGTCGTGAGCGTGCCGCGTGTCACCGCAATCGCCGCGTTGGAGGGATTGTGGCCGGCAGCGAATGCATTGATGCCGCCTTCCTGTTCCAGAAGATACACCTCCGGCATCGGTACGCCGGACGCAATTGCCATCTCTTCGACGACATTGAGCAGGCGACGCTGCAATGGATCGGTAGTGTCGGGCGATACGCGTACACCGCCCAGGGATCGCGCGACCACACCACCCCCGCCACCGAGCACGGCGGTCTTGTAGAGACTCGACAATGCAATGATGCCGAGCACACTCAGTGTCGTGATGACGACCATGCCGGGATGCAGGCGCATCCATTCGGCGGTCGGCAAGTGGATGCCATCCACATCGGGCCTCAGCGTGGCGAGCACAGTGAACACCGCGAAGTCGACGGCGATGACGACGGCGATGACGGCAATCGCGAACAGCAGCACCAGCCGGCGCGACAGCCGGCGGGTCTCGTTTTGACGTTCGAAGAAGTTCATTGCCGCGACGGGGCTACGGGCGACGGGCTACAGGCGGCAGCCAGAGCACCAGGAGAATGCTCTGGACCGGTCGCTGTCCCGTCAGGTGAAGGAGACCTTCGGTGCGATGCGCTTCTCGGGCGCCTCGATTTCCAGCAGCTGCGCCGGCTGGAAGCCGAACGAATTGGCGATGATGCTGTTCGGGAAGACTTCGCGTGTATTGTTGTAGCTCATCACGGAATCGTTGTAGCCCTGGCGGGCGAACGCCACCTTGTTTTCGGTGGACGTGAGTTCTTCCGACAACTGCATCATGTTCTGGTTGGCTTTCAGGTCGGGGTACGATTCGGCGACCGCAAACAAACGACCGAGCGACGCGGTGAGCATATTGTCTGCCCCTGCCAGCTGTTGCACCGCTGCCGGGCTGCCCGGATTGGACGCCGCATTGCGCAAGCCGCTGACCGCGGAGTTGCGGGCTGCGATCACGGCTTCGAGCGTTTCACGCTCGTGCTTCATGTAGCCCTTCGCGGTTTCCACCAGATTCGGAATCAGGTCGTAGCGACGAGTGAGCTGGACATCGATCTGTGCGAACGCGTTCTTGTAGGCGTTGCGGCTGCTGACCAGCCGGTTATAGATGGAGATAAAAAAGAAGATGACCAGGACAATGATGCCCAGAATGATCCAGCTCATCGCGCAAGCCTCCCGCGGCGCCGTGCCGCTTGTGGCCTGAAGCATACCGAAACGCCGAGCCCGACGGTGCAGGCGCCGGTGAATTCCGGCGAATTGCCGGCAGCGATGCGGTCGGTCGTTATCTGCCCAGCGCCTCCTGCAACCACCGGGCCATGGCGCCGCTGTCGATCTGCCCTTGCAGCCACTGGTTCACCGTCGTCGCCAGGGGCGCGTCCCTCTGCAGCAGGATGGCCTTGTCGCTGCGAGTGAATGTGTCCGGCGTGGCACGGCACAGTCGCGGGTCACGACGGGTCTGCAGCGCCACTTCCACATCGTCGGTAACCATCACGTCGCCCCGCCCTGCCGCCAACGCCGCGAAGATCGTGCGGTTGTCCGGCAGCACGATGATCCTCGCGCGCACAAGCTGCGATCGGGCGAACGCCTCGTTGGTGCCACCGGGATTGACCAGCACGCGCGTCGCCGGTTGATCGATCTCCGCCACGGTATCGAATTGCGTTTGCGTCTCGCAGCGGACGATCGGGGTCTTGCCGCCTTGCTGATAGGCTATCGAGAATCGGGCGTGCGCAGCACGCTGCGGTGTGATGCTGATGCCGCCCATGGCCAGTTCGAACCGGCCCTCGCGGTAGTCCTGCATGAGCGTTGACCAGGTCGTTCGCACGAAGTGCGGTTCGACATTCAGCGAACGGGCGAACGCGCGCATGGCATCGATGTCCGCCCCCGCCAACTCACCGCCGGACTCGATACTGAACGGCGCGTAGTCGCCGGTCGTACCGATACGCAATACGCCGCTCGCCTGGATTCGGGACAGGGGCGACACATCCACCGTACGCAGCCTCGACAGCGCCGCCAGCAATGCATCCGCATCGGCCCGATCGAGCCCCGTCACCAGCAGCGACTGCCTGTGCGCGGCAGCGCGCGATTCAAAGCCAGGCTGCTGCAACGGCGGCAACGCGAGGTAGATTGACTTCAATAAACGCGCGCCGATGTCATCGAGCTGCGGGCGCAGGTCGGTATCCAGATCGCGAACGCGCCCGGATCGCGGTGCACCTGCACGCCATGCGGCAATCCAGTGTTCCTGAATCTTGCGTGCCAGCGCAATCTGCAATGCAAACAATTGCCGCGACGATGCCGGCTCCAGCCCCAGCGCTTGCGCCCGCGCAACCGTTGCGTCGAGCACCTTCTGCTCGCGCGGAGCGTCGGTCACGGGTGCATCGTGCGCGTACTTCCATGCCGCGACCGCTTCCATCAGCGACAGCCGCGCATGTATCTGCTCGATCACCTGCGCCTCGTGTTCATCGGACGTATCGAACCGGGCTGCAGTAGCAACCGGCGCCCGGAGACTCATCGCAGCGGCGAGAATCAGAAGGCAGTCACGTATGCAATTGCAGATTTGAGCGGGCAAAGCCCCCCTCCGACACGTCAGGCGCCGCACGATGCTCTTATTCCAACGCAGGTCGACGCCTCAGATCGCCAAGTACAGGGTGGCGCAGTCGCAGTATGAGCCAGGTCTCGGACCGGCTTCCTCCGTGCGGGGGAGAGAGATCAGCGACTGAGGTGCAGCGCCGGTGCTGTCGCCATCGCCGATCGGGCGAGCGTCTGCGGATCGGAGGTCTCGATCCAGCGGCGGATGCGTGCAGCATCGGCGACCCGAGTGTACTTGCCGAACGAGTTCAGCAGCACGATCACGACCGGGCGATCCTTCACGACTGTCTTCATGACCAGGCAGCGACCGGCGGCTTCGGTGTAACCGGTCTTCTGCACGACAATATCCCAGTCCTTTTTGCGTACCAGATTGTTGGTGTTGCGGAACTCCATGCGACTCTTGTGCTTGCCGCTGCCGACTTGCACCTCGTGTTCCGGGTCGGTGGAGTAGCTGCGAATCGTCGAGTTACGCGACGCCGCGATCACGAGCTTCGACAAGTCCGCAGGGCTCGCGACATTCTTGCTCGACAATCCCGTCGGATCGACAAAGTGGGCATTCGCCATGCCTAACGCTTTCGCCTTCTGGTTCATGGCGCGCAGCAGCTCATCGATTCCGCCCGGGTAGCTGCGTCCGACTGCATAAGCCGCACGATTCTCCGAGGACATCAAGGCCAGATGGAGCAGGTCGCCCCGCGACAGCACCGTACCCGCTGCAAGGCGCGATGGGCCGCCTTTGTCGATGGCGCGGTCTTCGCGTGTGATTTCGATTTTTTCATCGAGGGACTGTTCAGCGTCGAGCACGACCAGTGCGGTCATCAGCTTGGTGATCGAGGCGATCGGCGCCGGCTTGTCGGCGTTCTTGGCCAACAGGATGGACTCATCGCCCGCATCGATCACGAGCAGCGATGCCGATTTCAGATCGGTATTGATGGAACCGCCGGACGAACCATTACTGGGCTTCTTCTTGCGCGATTTATTGGCGGCAGGTTTGCCGGCAATCTTCGACTTGGCGGTCGAGGTGGCCGCGCTCTTCGCAGCGGGCTGAACTACAGACTGGGCTACCGACTTGGTCACAGCGCTGGAGGTTGGCTGCGCGGTCGTGGCACCGGCTTTGGGTAGCGGCTGCACGCCCGAGGTCGCCGCTGCGGGGGTCGAGAGGGTCAGTGGAAGCGAACAGACTACCAGCGTCAGTAATCTGAGTCCGAGTTTGATCGATCGCATCGCCGTCCCGACCCGAATGAATGTGATGTGGGTGAAGTGTAGCGAAGTATGCACTGTTCACATAACTCCATGATCAGCGAATCCCCGATTCCCGAGCAGCAATGAGAACGAAGTCCGCATGCACTTCTCGATTTTTGCGAAATGTCGCAATGAGATCGACTGGAAGGATTGCTTCGCGAGCTGCACCCGACCCAGCATCCTGCCGACCGGCACTCTCCCGCGGCTTACCGGCAAGCCCTTCAATCCCCCATGGCAGTAGCGCAGCATGCGTCTCGCGGCAGCTTGCCGCTGACGCACTGGACAGAGAACCCCAATGGAGCGGCTCCCTAGTATGAAACAGCGACTCGGGCATTGCGCTACGCAGTCCTGCTGCGCGCAAGCCCGGGGCGTCCATCCATGGCCACCCGCTCGGCGGATCGAAGCGATGCTTCGCTGCAAGACACCGCCGAGCCCTGCCACTCGCGACCCACAGGGAAGTGGGAAGTGCCGAGCGTTGTATGGAACAACGCCGGCCGCTGTGGCGATGACGGGAAAAGGTGTGACTTTTCCCGCATCGCTCGCCGCTTGGCAGCGGCGGGCACATCTGCTGCACAGGGAGGTGCCCCACAGGGATTTCCTCCGGTCACGAATGCCGTGGGCGCAGGAAGCGCTGGAACGGCCATGTGGCTGGATGGCACTCGATAGAGTACGTTTCATGCTTCGGGGTCGTGTGCAGCGCGATGGACAACTAAAAATGAAATGCCCGGCGGGACGGGCCCGCCGGGCATTTCAGTGTGTCATGGACAGGTAGCCTTGAGCTACCGGCCGCATTCGCGGTACGTCAGTTTACGTGGACTTGATCAGTACTTAACTCAGCCCGCACGAGCCTTGAACACGCGAACCTGCTCGTTGAAGTCCTTGGCCTTGGTTTCCAGTTCTTCGACCGCGGCATTGATCTTCTTGGTCTGCATCGTCTTC
>JAIBJL010000073.1 GCA_020029545.1 Gammaproteobacteria bacterium | reverse complement strand
ATCTTCACGATGCCGACGACACCCGGTACGGCGCAGCTCGAATGGTAGAAGAACGCCAGGTCGTCGACTTTCATTTCATCGCGCATGAAATTGCGGACTTGGTAGTTACGTACGCCATCCCAGCCGGTGGTGCGTCCCTTGGCGGCAGCCAGCGCATCGATGCTGAAGCTCTCGGGTTCGGATTTCATGAGCCAGTATTTCAAGCGATGATCCTCAGATGAGCTGTAACCCGCGCTCGGTGAGTACCGCATCCATCGGAATGTCCCATCGATGCGGTGTCAGCCGGCTGACGCGCTGGAAATCATAGGCCACGCCGATCAGCTTAGGTCGCCGCCAGCGACGCTCGACGTGCAGATGGTGCAGCCGGCGATCGTAATAACCGGCACCGCTGCCCAGTCGCCAACCCGCTGGATCGAAGGCCACCAACGGCATGAATACGAGATCGAGTTCACGAGTCCGTACCGGAGGCGACGCAGCAGACACCGGTTCGAGAATGCCGAACGGGTTACGCCGCAACAGCGAATGCTCATCGAAGCGAAAGAACTCCATCCGGTTGCGCCGGCGATCGACGATGCGGGGCAGGTACAGCCGGCATCCGCGTTGGCGTGCGAGCGAGATCAGTGTCGAGAGGTCGGCTTCGTGGCCATACGCATGATAGACGGCGATCTTTGCCCCGGGCCGCAAGAGTCGCGCACGACTTGCGATGCGTGCCAGCGCCAGCGATGCAGTGCGCCGGTCGGCGGCTGTCAGCTCGCGCCGTCGTGCACGCAGGAGTCGACGCAAGTCGTCGCGGTCGGTCGGATCGGGGAGGGCTAAGGGATGCGGCGTTGCCATTATTGAGGCCTGCCTAGCGGTTGAGGCTTGGCACGCATCGGTCTGAGTTGGAGGAACGCAGCACGAGATGGGGCCGCCACTGCCGGCAGGGCCGTGGAATCATCAGGAAAGCGGCGCTACCCGCCTGTGCCGTCATGGCCATTGCTCTCGACACGGAGCAATAGGTGGGGCGCAGCCACCGCAGCGAAGGCTTTCCGTTCGAGACGGACTTGCACACTGCTGAGATGAGACCGAGCCCCGAGGGTATTAACATTAGGGTCGAGAGGTAACCCGACACATGTCGAACACCGCAGGCAGCGCCTATCTGATCAATGTAACTCTACAACGTAACTCTACAGGTCGAGCTGCTGCCCCTTCGTGAGCGCCGTCTCAACCCGTTCGCGCATCTGGCGTACTTTGTGGCCGACGTCGTTCTGGGTGCCATCCGCGCGACTGCGTAGTCGCAGCAGCTCGTGCGCCAGATTCAACGCGGCCATTACCGCAATCCGATCGAGGCCGATGATGTTGCCACCATCGCGGATCTCCCGCATCTTGCTATTCAGATACTCGGCCGAGTCCAGAAGTTCCGAGCGTTCCTCCGGAAGACACGACACCGGGTATTCTTTTTCAAGAATACGTACGCTGACTCGTACACTTCGATCTGTCATGCGCCGTGCTCCATTGCCTTGAGTCTACCGATCATTGCCTCGACCCGTGCACGCACCTGCTCGTTCTTTTGCAGCAGCGTGGCACGCTCGGTTGCCAGTCCGTCCAAGCGCTGACGCAGTGCGCGATTCTCCTCGCGCAACTGATTGAGCAACAGCACGAGTTCGTCGAGGCGCGTTTCAAACAGGCGCAGTTCCTGATCGATCACTGCGGACTTTGCGGAAGCGTTGGATTTGATATCGTTCACGCGGCCGATTATGCGACCGGGTTGCGGGCAGGGTCAAACAATGGATCTGCGCGATCCGACCCGCCGAATTCATGTGTCGACACAGGTGCGGCTTACCGGCCCGGGATCAACCTGTGGCGAAGCCCGCAACGCTGCGCAGTGCTAACATAAGCCGATGTTCCAGGTCACCTTTACCGAATTTGCCAATGTCTTGCAGGCGTCCGCATCGTCAGTGGATGCGGCAGAGAGCCACGGTTGCCTGTGCGGCGCGCTGTGCACGGCGACCGATTACAGCATCGAGCGCTGGCTGGAGGAGTTGCTTCCCGAAGATGCGCGCGCGATCGCCGATGGCGAGGCGGAGGTGCTGCGGCTGGTGTTCGAAGATTCCGTGCAGGCATTACGCGGCGAGGAGATCACCTTCGAACCATTCCTGCCCGAGGAAGATGAAGCATTGGAAAGACGCGCGACGCTCATGGCCCAGTGGGCCCGTGGATTCCTCTACGGGTTCGGCACCGGGGGCAAGCTGCCGGACGGGGTCATCCCGGCGAATGTGGATGAATTCCTGCGCGATGTGGCACAGATCGGCGCTGCGGCGGTCGATGTGGGTGCCGCGGGCGAGGAAGAAGAGGCCGCCTACACCGAAGTGTTCGAATACCTGCGCGTGGGTGTGCAGCTGGTGCACGACGAACTGCAGTCGGTGCGCGAGAACGGTGACATCCACCCCGTACGTGCAGGTGACGATGCCGATGGCGGCCTGTACGACGATGAATTGCCTGGCGATCGGCAGTCCGACGACGATCCGATCCACTGAGTTGGCGTTGCGATCGCCTAACCGTCTGCTCGATAGCCCTGCATAAGCCACCAACGACATACGGATGCTGCATAGCCGACATGCGCAAAGACGAATTCGCTCGCCGACGCCGCCTGCTGATGAAAATGATCGGCAAGGGCGGCATGGTCATTTTGCCCGCCGTGCCGGAAAAGTCCCGCAACAGCGATGTGCTGTATCACTACCGGCCCGACAGCGACTTCTTCTATCTCACCGGTTTTGCCGAACCGGAGGCCGTGGCGGTACTGATCCCCGGGCGAGCGCACGGCGAGTACGTGTTGTTCGTGCGCGACCGCGACCCGGCGCGTGAAACCTGGGATGGACGACGCGCGGGACCGGAAGGTGCGGTGCGCGACTTCGGGGCCGACGATGCATTTCCCATCAGCGATATCGACGACATCCTGCCGGGCCTGATGGAGCGCTGCGATCGCGTGCATTACACGATGGGCATACATCCCGAGTTCGATCAGCGCGTGATCGGCTGGGTCAATACGCTCAAGGGGCAGTCGGGCGCCGGCGTGAGACCCCCGCAGGAATTCGTCGCGCTGGATCATCTGTTGCACGACATGCGCCTGTTCAAGTCGGGCGCGGAACTCGACGCGATGCGCCACTGCGCCGCCATCGCTGTCGCGGCACACCAGCGTGCCATGCGGTTCGCGCGTCCGGGGCGGATGGAATACGAGGTGATGGCGGAGCTGCTGCATGAATTCCGTCGCAGCAACGCCGATATCTCCTACCACCCCATCGTGGGCAGTGGCGAAAACGCCTGCATTCTTCACTATCACGAGAATTCCGCGGAACTCAAAAAGGGCGAGCTGTTGCTGATCGACGCCGGCTGCGAGTACGAGCTATATGCCTCGGATATCACCCGCACGTTGCCGGTCGGAGGGCGGTTCAGTCCGGCGCAACGTGCGATCTACGACGTGGTACTGGAGGCGCAGGCGGCAGCGATCGACAAAGTACGCGCCGGTAATCACTGGAATGAACCGCACAATGCAGCTGTCAAGTCGATCACGCAGGGCCTGGTGAAGCTCGGCATTCTCAAGGGCAAGGTCAGCAGCCTGATTCGCGACGGTGCCTATCGCCGGTTCTTCATGCACAAGACCGGACACTGGTTGGGCATGGATGTGCACGATGTCGGCGACTACAAGGTCGGTGAGCAGTGGCGCGTGCTGGAACCGGGCATGGTCATGACGGTGGAGCCGGGAATTTACATTCCTGCCGGCACCAAAGGCGTGGCAAAGAAATGGTGGAATATCGGTATCCGCATCGAAGACGACGTTGCCGTCACGCGCGATGGCCATGAAGTCCTGACTGCAGGCTTGATCAAGGATGCCGACGCCATCGAAAAACTCATGCGGGCCGCATGAGTCATGACCGCCCGATTCCGGTAGTCGCATGAGCACCGATATCGCCATCGTCGGCGGTGGACTGGTCGGCGCGAGCCTGGCACTGGCGCTGGCACAGCTCGATCTCAAGGTGGTGCTGTTCGAAGCGCACCCCTTCGGCACGCTCGGGCAGCCCAGTTTCGATGAGCGCACCACGGCTATTTCCAACGGCAGCCGGCGCATTTTCGAGGCCATCGGTGTCTGGTCCCTGATCGAGCATGAGGCGACACCGATTCGCCGCATTCATATCTCGGATCAGGGGCGCTTCGGTTTCGCTCGCATCGATGCGAGCGAACAGAACCTTCCGGCGCTCGGCTTTGTGCTGATCAATAGACTCATCGGCGCAGCATTGTGGCGTCGGCTCGACGAGGCGGCCGTAGCGGTCATGGCACCCGCACGCGTGCACTCTATCGATGTCGAAGCACAGCATCGCGTGGTGCGATATCGGCAAAATGACGAGGCGGCCGAGAGCGCCATCGAAGCGAAGCTGGTGATCGCAGCCGACGGGGCGCATTCGGTCGTGCGCGAATCTGCCGGCATAGGTGCGCGGACCTGGGATTATCAGCAGGTCGCATTGGTCGCGAACATTCACACGCAGAAGTTTCACGATCACGTCGCCTACGAGCGGTTTACCCGCAGTGGGCCGCTCGCGATCCTGCCGCTGTCCGAGGCACGCGCCGGCCTCATCTGGACGGTGGCGGCGGATGTCGCGACCCAACTGATGCAGCTCGACGACGAGGCGTTCCTGGTGCGCCTGCAGCAGGAATTCGGATTTCGCTTAGGGCGAATCACGAGAGTCGGCGTGCGCCAGACCTATCCACTGTCGCTGACCCGGGCCAATGAATACATCGCCGAGCGCCTGGCCGTCGTAGGCAATGCGGCGCAGGCGCTGCATCCGATTGCCGGACAGGGGTTCAATTTGGGTCTGCGTGATGCGGCGAGTCTCGCCGAAGTGCTGGCTGATGCCCGCGCACAAGCGCAGAGTGCGTTCGATGCCGGCGATGGCCTGCATCTGCAGCGTTATCGCGAGTGGCGCGGTAGCGATCGCGACCGCATCGTCGGCTTCACCGACGGGCTGGTGCGACTGTTCACGCAACCGTTCGGACCGGTCAAGCTGCTGCGCGATGCCGGCTTGCTGGCGTTCGATCTGTTGCCGTCCGCGAAAGATGCCTTGTCGCAGTTGTCGCTCGGTGCGGCCGGCAAAGTGCCGCGCATGGCCCGGGGCGCCAAGCTGCGGTTGCCCAAGTTGCGGGTGCAGTGACGCGATGCGACGTGCCGGCCACGACTTGGCGGTCCGCGAAGGGAACTCGCATGCGCACTGACTTCGATCTGTTGATCATCGGCGGCGGGTTGGTCGGTGCGTGTCTGGCGGCATTGGCCGCCAGCGATCGCGAACTATCGCGGCTGAAGATTGCGCTGCTGGAAGCCCAACCCCCGACGCAACCGCCGGACGAGGGCGACATCGATCTGCGCGTGTCCGCGATCTCGCGAGCTTCCGAGAGAATCTTTGCTGCCTGCGGTGCCTGGTCGACATTGCCGCCGCAGCACTTGTCGGCGTACTCCGAAATGGTTGTGTGGGATGCGACGGGGCGGCCCTGCGGCGCCGGCTCGCTGCGTTTCTCGGCGGCGGAGAGCGGCGAGCCTGATCTGGGACACATCGTTGAGAATCGCCGCTTGTTGTGGAGTCTGTACAACGCGCCGGCATTTCGATCGCGGGTGACCGTACTACGTGCCGAACTTACCGCGCTCACGCTCGCAGGCGATCATTCCGTCGTCACCCTGGCGGACGGGCGCAGCATCAGCGCACGACTGGCTGTGGGGGCGGACGGTGCGGCATCGATGAGTCGCAGACTGGCAGGTATCGACACGGGTGGGTGGGAGTACGAGCAGCACGCATTCGTCACACACGTGCGAACAGCGCATCCCCATCGGCACACGGCGTGGCAACGGTTTCTGCCGGCGGGGCCGCTGGCGTTTCTACCGCTGGCTGATGGCCGCAGTTCCATTGTCTGGACGACGACGCCATCCCACGCGGAGCATCTGGTCACGGCCGACGCGGGTACGGTGGCAGTCGAAATGGCTGCGGCGATCGATGGGGTGTTCGGCGCACTGCAGATTGCCGCATCGCGTGCGAAATTTCCGCTGCGACTGAGCTTTGCGCGCGACTACTGCAAGCCAGGCTTCGCACTGGTGGGCGACGCCGCGCACTCCGTCCATCCGCTCGCCGGACAGGGCGTCAATCTCGGTTTCCTGGATTGTGCGGCGCTCATACAGGTGTTATCGGACGAGCTGGCCAGCGGCGCGCGCAGCGAGACGCTCGCCGAGCATCGCCTCTTGCGCCGGTACGAACGCTGGCGGAAGAGCGAGAACACGGTAGCGCTCGGCCTGATCGATGGCATCAACCGCCTGTTCAGCAATGAGAGCGAATCCCTGACCTGGTTGCGCCGCATGGGGTTGTCAACGGTCAATCGCAGCCTGCAGGCGCGGCGCATGCTGATGGGGCGCGCCCTGGGCACGGCTGGTGAACTACCGGCGAGCGCACGCCCACAAATAAAGTCAGTGCATCGATGAACCGCCATCTCTACGTGCTGTCGGCGGTACTCATCGCGCTGAGTCTGTCGCTGTTCTCTTACAAGGTGGCGGTGCTCGGCTTTCCTGTCCGTCCGCAAGAGCAGCGACAGGTCTGGAATGTCGAGGCAGCGGTGTCCTTCGATTCCGGGCCCGCGGCGGTAAAGGCTACGCTGCGCATTCCCAGTCTTACGCCGGGCTTCACGCTGCTGGATGAGAATTTCGTCTCGCGCGGTTTCGGCGTCAGTACCCGCAATGCTGCGGAAGGTCGGCAGGCGCAATGGGCAGTGCGCGAAGCAACGGGGCGGCAGACCGTCTACTACCGTGCGCTCGTCTACAAGGACCCGCAGCGCATTGTCGAGGACACCACGCCGCCGTTTCCTGCGCCACCGGTGCTCGATGAGCCTTCGCGCGTTGCGCTGGATGGCTTGATTGCCGAAGTGCGCCGGCAATCGGCGGACGTCGGCAGCTTCACGGTCGAATTACTCCGGCGCATCAAGGCAGGCGAGAGCGATCCCTATGTCAGCCTGTTCATCAAGAAACGCAGCACGTCCGCGGAACGCGCCGAACTCGCGACGCTGTTTCTGGCCGGCGCGCAGATCCCCGCGCGCGTTGCGCACGGCATTGCACTTCGCGATCAGACCGGGCCGGTCCATCCGGATGTGTTGCTCGAAGTTCACGACGGCGTGCAATGGCTGTACTTCGATCCGATCACCTTGCAGCAGGGACTCCCGGCGGACTTTCTGATCTGGTGGCGCGGCGATGCCGGCATTGCCGATCTGGAAGGCGGCTCGGACTTGAGCGTTTCGTTGGCGGTCCAGAAGAATCTGTTCGATGCCATGCTGGTCGCCGAACGGCGAGCCGAACAGCACGGCTCGCATTCGGCCGACTTCTCGCTGTTGACGCTGCCGATTGCGACGCAGGCGGTGTATAGCGTGCTGCTGCTCATTCCGGTGGGGGCGCTGGTCATTATGCTGTTGCGCAACGTCATCGGCGTGAAGACCTTCGGCACGTTCATGCCGGTCCTGGTCGCGCTCGCGTTCCGTGAAACCCGCCTGATCTGGGGGTTGGTGCTGTTTGCAATCATCGTGTCACTCGGTTTGCTGATCCGTTTCTATCTGGAGAAGCTGCGGTTGCTGCTGGTGCCACGACTGACCTGCGTGCTGACGATCGTCGTACTGTTGATGGCAGGCATCAGCGTGCTGAGCCAGAAGCTCGATATTCAGCCGGGGTTGTCGATTGCGCTATTCCCGATGGTGATCATCTCGATGACCATCGAGCGCATGTCCATCGTTTGGGAAGAGCGCGGTGCCTCGGAGTCGATCCAGGAAGGTATCGGCAGCCTGCTGGTCGCGGCATTGGCGTATGTCGTGATGGGTAACACCTATCTCGAGCACCTGGTGTTCGTGTTTCCGGAACTGCTGCTGCTGGTGCTTGCCGCTGCGCTGCTGATCGGTCGCTACACCGGCTATCGGCTGCTGGAACTGCGGCGCTTCAAGGCGATGGCGCCGGAAGGTGGGAAATGAGGCGTCGCCGGGCTACGGGCTACGGGCTATGGGCGACAGATCAGACGAGGCAACAGACCGGTCTCTGTTCGCTCTGGTCGTCGCCTGTCGCCTGTCGCCTGTCGCCGGCAGGCCGGGAGGCCTGCTGATGCTCTTCCGTCGCTATCGCGAACTCGCCGCCGAAGGTGTGCTCGGACTCAACAAGCGCAATGGCGATTACATCCTGCGCTTCAATCCGCGCCCGCTGTATCCCCTGGTGGACGACAAGCTCAAGACAAAGCGCTTGGCCTTGCAGGCGGGCATTGCGGTGCCGGCCATGTACGGCGTCATAGAAACCCAGCGCGATATCCGGCGGCTGCCGCAGATCGTGGCCGATCACAAGGAGTTCGTCCTCAAACCTGCGCACGGCAGCTCCGGTGACGGCATCATCGTCGTCGCCGGTCGCAGTGCCGCACGCTTTCGCACGATCAGCGGAGAACTGCTCGACGACGACTTCCTGTCCCATCACCTGTCGAACACCATCAATGGACAGTTCAGTCTCGGCGGTGTGCCGGACGTCGTGATCGTCGAGTACATGGTGCAGTTCTCCTCGCTGTTCGAACGCATCAGCTTTCAGGGGGTGCCCGACATCCGCGTGATCGTCTTCCGTGGTTATCCGGTCATGGCGATGGTGCGATTGCCGACGCGTGCCTCGCACGGCAAGGCGAATCTGCATCAAGGAGCGGCCGGCTCGGGGATCGATATTGCGACGGGCGTTACATTGAATGGCGTCATCGGCAACGAAGTCATCGCTTATCATCCAGATACTTCGCAACCGATTGCCGGTCTGCAGATTCCGGACTGGGACACGATCCTCGACATCTCGTCGCGCTGTTACGAGCTGACCGGCCTCGGCTACATCGGCGTCGATATCGTGCTTGATCGCGACCTGGGTCCGCTGGTGCTGGAGTTGAATGCCCGTCCGGGATTGGCGATTCAGATCGCGAACCGCCAGGGTTTGTTGCGGCGTCTGCAGTTGTGCGAACAGCGAGCCGATTTCGCAGCGCCAGTGCCGCAGCGGATCGAGTTCGCCAAGCACGAATTTCGCCACCCGGTCGGGCCGATCATCGAGCCGCGCATCATCGCGGCGGCGTAATGCCGCGTGAGTCCAGTGCGGTGGATAGATCGAGTTCATGACATAAGTTTGCCACTCGTAAAGTTTCTGTCGATTCCGCGGTTCACGAACATCAAAAAATCCGTGAAACGTTGTCTCCCGGGTAGAATCTGCTGATGCTCGGCTAACGCTGAGTTCTATAACAAACAATGCAGTTACTTATTCGAGAGGATCTATGGAATTCGTAGGCAAGGTTGCGCTGTTATCCATGTGCTTTTGTGCACAAACGGCGCTCGCTACGGATCGAGGTTTTTATTTCGGATTGAGTGGCGGTCAAGCGAAATATGATTTCTCGTACGAACCGCCTCGTCTGTTGGCATCATCACCATTGACTTCTCCTCAGTTGGACTCCACGGCATTTTTGACGCCGGCATTTCCAATAGGTTCTGATGCGGTCGTGGCCGCAGTTTCAGTACGCGCCTTCTGGCTGCCGGGCGAAGATGATAAGGCGAATGCTTTCAGCGGACTGATCGGGTATCGAATCTTTCGGTATGCAGCAGTTGAGATGACATACGCCCATCTGGGCACGCTGCATGAATACCAGCCGGCGAATGGCCTGACGCCAACAACGACTTCACCCGCGCTGACAAGCGAACTTGAAACCAGTGCGCTAACCGTTTCCGCGCTGGCGACGCTTCCTCTCACCGAACGCTGGGATGCCTATATTCGCGGTGGGGCGTTATTGGCGAAGCAGAAGGTGAGTCACTCGTGGTCAGGTGCCAATGAGGAGACGACATATGGTTCGGATTCGCTGCTTTATGGCGTCGGAATGCAGTTCGATTTCGGGGTGCACTGGACCGCGCGTTTGGATTTTCAGCGCTATGACAGCGTCGGCAAAAATAATGGCATCGGCGAAGCCGATGTCGACATATGGTCGTTCGGCGTGTTGTTCAGGCTCTAGCGGGAATGGCGCTTCCTTCAGCGCTTTTGCTCAAGATTCGTCGTCCTTGCGCAGATGCTTATGAGTCACGCCTGGCGCGCGGGAATCTGCCTACGCGGGAATGACGTGTCTTAAGGAAATGCCGGGGTTTGCCCCGACCTTCACCCTCCTGTCGGCGGCAGCGCGTCGAACTTCGCCGCGCAAATGAAATCGTTCTCCGACAGCCCCTTGATACTGTGCGTCGTGAGCTTCACTCGACAATAGCCGTAGCCGATCTCCAGGTCAGGGTGGTGATCTTCCGCATTGGCGATATGCGCCGTGGCATTCACGAAGCTCATGGTGTGGAAAAAATTCTTGAATTTCCATTCGCGATGAATACTGGTGGCATCGGCGGATAGCTGCCATTCCCGGTTCAGGGCGTCGAGGTAGCGCATGGCGTCGGTACGTGTCAGCGGTGCGACACCGCCTTCGCAGGGTTTGCAGGTCTTGCCGGTCAAATTCATCATGATGCTCTCCTGCGATAGGTGCGTGCGACGTAGTCTTCCACCAGCGCCTTGAACTCGTCGGCGATGCGATCGCCCTTCAGGGTGGGGCCTTTGTCACCGTCGATGTAGACCGGCGCGACCGGGCGTTCGCCCGTGCCCGGCAGACTGATGCCGATGTTTGCGTGCTTGCTCTCGCCCGGTCCATTGACGACGCAACCCATGACGGCGACCGTCATTTCCTCGACGCCCACGTAGCTTTTTTTCCATTCCGGCATCTGGTGACGCAGATGGCTCTGAATGCTCTGAGCGAGCTCCTGGAAGTACGTAGAGGTCGTGCGACCGCAGCCCGGGCAGGCGACCACCATGGGCATGAACGAACGCAGGCCCATGGTCTGCAACATTTCCTGTGCGACGATCACTTCCTGAGTGCGATCGCCATTGGGTTCGGGTGTCAGCGACACACGGATGGTGTCGCCGATGCCTTCCTGCAGCAGCACGCTCATGCCGGCGGTCGAGGCAACGATGCCCTTGGACCCCATGCCGGCTTCGGTGAGGCCCAGATGCAGGGCGAAATCGCAGCGCTGCGCCAAGTTGCGATATACCGCGATCAGGTCTTGCACACCGCTGACCTTGCACGAAATGACGATGCGATCGTGCGGCAGCCCCAGTTCTTCGGCGCGCGCTGCGGACTCCAGCGCCGAGACCACCAATGCTTCGCGTGTGACCTCTCGCGCGTCGAGCGGTTGCGCCAATCGGGAGTTCTCATCCATCAGGCGCGTCAGCAACGCCTGGTCCAGGCTGCCCCAGTTGACGCCGATGCGCACGGGTTTGTGGTTTGCGCAGGCAACTTCGATCATCTCGGCGAATTGCGGGTCGCGTTTGCTGCCGCGACCGACGTTGCCGGGGTTGATGCGGTATTTCGCCAGTGCTTCGGCGCACGCCGGATGTTCTTTGAGCAGCTTGTGGCCGTTGTAATGAAAGTCGCCCACCAGCGGGACATGCACGCCGACGCGTGCCAGTTGATCGCGAATGTGTGGCACCGCGGCGGCAGCTTCATCCGTATTGACCGTGACGCGCACCAGCTCCGATCCGGCACGTGCGAGCGAGCGAATCTGTTGTACCGATCCTTCGATGTCGGCGGTGTCGGTGTTGGTCATCGATTGCACGACGATGGGCGCAGTGCCGCCGACAGTGACGGCGCCGACACGAACGGGAATAGAAGCGCGGCGATGTGAAGCAATCATGGAAGCGGCGGGCTGGCTAGCGGTGGGCGCATTGTATCGCCTGAGTCTCTGTTCAGTAATGCTATTTAAAATCAGTTGTTTATCGATACAATCGCAAATGCGTTTGTGTTTCGCACCGCCTCAGCTACCATACGCTCCACCCATCGCAAGGTGTGGCCGGAGAGAGTTGACGCTCGTCAACCGCCGAAGGCGCAACCGCCCGGAAACGCTCAGGCAACAGGAACGGCACATCTGTGCAGAAGTCATGACGCATTGCCCGCAGAATGCAGCGTTGCTTCGCTCGGCGGGCTCTGGAGAGTGACTGCATTGCAGTCCACCGAAGGGGAGAGGCGACACGCTATCGCACTGGCGATAGCGGGGCTGTCACCGGATCTCTCAGGTCACAGGACAGAGGGGCGCCATATCGTAGTCATGCGATGTGTCGCCATGGTTGTTCTGTGATTTTCGCCTGACCGGAGCCCGTTTCCCGATGAGTTCATCCACCCCGAATCATCGCACTCCCTTATTCGATACGCATGTGGCCGCTGGCGCGCGCATGGTGGATTTCGGCGGCTGGGACATGCCGGTCAACTACGGTTCGCAGATCGAGGAGCATCACGCAGTACGCCGCGATGCCGGCATGTTCGATGTCTCGCATATGCTCATTGCCGATGTGACCGGCGCACGGGTACGCGATTATCTGCGCTACGTGCTGGCCAACGATGTCGCGAAGCTCAAGGTCCCCGGCAAGGCGCTGTACAGCTGCATGCTCAACGACCACGGCGGCGTCGTCGACGATCTCATCGTCTACTTTCTCAACGACCAGTGGTTTCGCGTGGTCGTGAATGCCGGCACGCGCGACAAGGATATCGCCTGGCTGCAGCGTTTCGCGCCGCAGTTCGGTGTGACCATTCGGCCGCGCACCGAGCTGGCGATGATTGCGGTGCAGGGGCCGAATGCCCGGGCCAAGGCGTCGACATTGCTTGGCGCGCACGCTGCAGCGGCACTGCAATTGAAGCCGTTCACCGGTGCCGAACTCGGCAAATATTTCGTTGCCCGCACCGGCTACACCGGCGAAGACGGCTGGGAAATCATGCTGCCAGTGGCCGATGTGGCGGCTTTCTGGACAGCGCTGCAGCGGGCTGGCGTCGCTCAATGCGGTCTCGGTGCACGAGATACCTTACGGCTCGAGGCGGGCATGAACCTCTACGGCAACGACATGGACGAGAACGTCTCGCCATTGGAATCCGGATTGACGTGGACCATCGCATTCGATCCGCTGGAGCGCGACTTTATCGGTCGAGCGGCGCTCGATTCGCAGCGCGCGGCCGGTGTGCCACGCAAGCTCGTGGGGTTGATTCTGGAGGAGCGCGGCGTGCTGCGAGGCCACCAGAAAGTCGTCGCAGCCGGTGCCGGCGACGGCGAACTGACCAGCGGCACCTTTTCACCGACGCTCGAACGCTCCATCGGGTTTGCCCGTGTGCCTGCCGGCACCGGCGAGCAAGTGCAAGTCGACATTCGCGGCAAACTGCTGCCAGCGCGTGTCGTGAAGTACCCATTCGTCCGCAACGGCAAGGCACTGGTCTGAAGCGGCACATCGTTCGACCGACACTTCAAATACTTCAATACATCCATCACCCCGGATCTTTTTATGTCTGCCACTCCCGCCGATCTGAAGTTTCTCGAGTCCCATGAATGGGCGCGCCTGGAAAGCGATGGCACCGTTACGGTCGGAATTTCCGATCACGCGCAGCGTGCGCTGGGCGATCTGGTGTTCGTCGAGGTACCGGACGTCGGCAAGGCCTTGAGCAAGGGCGCGGCGGCGGCAGTCGTCGAATCGGTCAAGGCAGCGTCGGATGTTTACAGTCCGGTGAGTGGCGAAGTCATCGCCAACAACGACGCCCTGGGAGCTGCCCCTGAACTGGTCAACAGCGATCCGTACGGTCAGGGCTGGCTGTTCCGAATACGTCCGGCAAACCAGGCCGAGTTCGATCAGTTGCTCAACCCGGCTGCTTACGAAAAGGTTGTCGCCGACGAGAGTCATTGAACTCCTGTCGAAAAAGAAGCGGTTCGATGTTCCTGGGTCGGTGATGACGGAGCAATCCGGTCTGCTCGTCGGCGCAGGCGCAGTAACGCATCCGTATCGGCGTCGCGGTCGGCCCGCCTGACTTCGATTCAACTACTACAGCGATCATTGTCATGCCCTTTATTCCGCATACTGAAGTCGATGTCCAGGAAATGCTCGGCGCCATCGGGGTGCAGAGCATCGATGCACTGTTCGATGAAATTCCCGCCACGTTGCGCATCAAGTCGCTGGCTGGCATTCCCGAGGCGCTGACGGAAATGCAGGTCGGGCGTCTGATGCAGTCGCGCGCACAACGCGACGGGCGACCGCTCAATTTCATCGGCGCGGGTGCCTACGAGCATCACATTCCGGCTGCCGTGTGGGCGATTGTGACGCGCGGCGAGTTCTAC
>JAIBJL010000362.1 GCA_020029545.1 Gammaproteobacteria bacterium | reverse complement strand
AGGGAATGCCGAGCATTGTATGGAACAACGCCGGCCGCTATGGCGATGACGGGAAAAGGCGTGACTTTTCCCGCATCGCTCGCCGCATTCGCGGCGGCCACATCTGCTGCACAAGGATGTGCCCCACAGGGATTTCCTACGGTCACGAATGCCGTGGGCGCAGGAAGCGCTGGAACGGCCATGTGCCTAGGGGGGCACCAGAGCGAACCGCTGCATCGCTACGGCGACTGGATGGGTCGCACCGGCTTGCCGGCTACTCGACCAGCTCGACCGTCTTGACGCAGGGAAAATCCAGGTGAAACGTCGTGCCGATATTCTCTTCGGATTCGAAGCCGATGCGGCCGTTCATGTGCTCGGTCATGTGCTTCGCGATCGCCATGCCTAAGCCGGTGCCGCCTTTGGCACGGTTGTCGGCCCCGTCGGCTTGCGCGAAACGCTGGAACAGCGTGTCACGGAACGACATTGGAATGCCCACGCCGTGGTCGATGACGCTCACACGACAGTGGTTTTCGCTGACCGAGCTGGTCACTTCGACGCTGCTGCCGCGAGGCGAAAATTTGGCCGCGTTCGACAGCAGATTAGCCATGATCTGCAGGAAGCGCTCGTCATCGACCAGGATTTGTGCGTCGGGCGTGGGGGCGAGCAACTGCAACGTGACGCCATGTTGATCTGCGTAGGGTCGGTTGACCGCGACGCTGCGTTCCAGCAGCTGATGCACGTGATGCGGTTTGAGATCGAAGCGCAGCTTGCCCGAGGAGACCTTCTCGAAATCCAGAATGTCGTTGACCAGTACCGACAGCCGATCGCCGTTGGACTTCACGATGCTGAGCAGACGATGCAGTTGCGGCGACACGACGCCGAATCTGCCGCTCACCGCGAGACCGGCCGCGCCCAGCATCGCAGTCAACGGCGTACGCAGCTCGTGATTAACCGTCGAGACGAACTCATTTTTCATCTGCTCGATGCGACGGCGTGCCGAGATGTCGCGCGAATTGCTGACCCAGCCGGTGGGCCGGCCTGTCGTCGGGTCGCGCAGCAGGCGCGACATGGTTTCCACCCACACGTAATGGCCGTCGCGATGCCGCATGCGGAACTGTCCTGCGAGGGTGTCGCGACCGGTGCTCAGTCGCGCTGAACCGCGTGCGTAGATGTCGGCATCGTCGGGATGAACAAAATCGATGCCGTTCCTGCCGATCAATTCGGCCACGCTCCAGCCGAAGGCTGACGTCACGGCAGGCGAGATATAGCGCCAGGTTCCGCTGACATCGGTCAGTGCCACGATGTCGCTGGAGTTCTCGGCGATCACGCGAAAGCGCTCCTCGCTGCCGGCGATGTCGCTGAGCAGGCGGCGCTGTCCGATGATCACTGCACACACCGGATACGTTGTCAGAATCAGCGTCGATAGCAGCCACTGCAGCGCCAGTACACGCGCGCCGATCGAGCCATCGCGGACCAGCGTCAATGGACCGGAATCCTCCAGCGTGAAGCCTAATGCGATCACCGCGATCGTGAAAATGCCGCCGGCTGCGCCGATAAATCCCATGCGGAAGGTCACCAGCAGCAGCGGCGGAAATACCATGAACAGAAAAGGATAGCTGCTCTGGGAAAACACCAGCAGGCTGACGACGATGAGAACGAGAAAAGCGAGTCCGTCCAGCGCCGGACGGCTGTGACGCAGAGCCTGCCGGATGTCCGACGGGCGCATCGCCAGCGTCAACGGCACCATCACTGCGATCCCGAGTGCGTCTGCGCGATACCAGCTGACGAAAGTTTGCAGCAGGTCGGCATCGCGCATCGCGTGCAATACAGCCGCACCCAGTGCGCCCGATGCCGCTGGCGCCAATACCACCGCATAACAACAGAAGCGCCACAGTACGGCAGGTTTCACGAAGTCGGCGGCATTGCCGAGCACACCACGAACGGCGCGCATCGCAATGGCCACTTCCAGCATGTTGGCAACGCTCAGTGCGATCGCGATGCCGGGCGTATCGCCGACGGCCAGGTTGACGATGAGATTCGCGGCCAGGCACGCCAGCGACATGAGCACGCGTCCGCGAACGGCAATCAAGAGGGCGCCGACCAGCAGGCCGTTCGACAACCAGATCGCTGCGACCCGCTCCAATTCGCGTGTCAGCATGATCGACACCCACGCGGTCGCGCCGAATGCCACGGCCAGCAGCAATGCCGGCACCCAGCGAAGCCATTGCGGAGAGGTGTCTTGTGTCGGATCCATGAGCGGTCGCCGCAAGCGAAGGGTCGATCATAATCAATCTCCACTGCCACTGAATGCGGATAGATCCGCACGCCGGGCGGGGACCGACCCTTTTCGGGATGTCAGTTCAGGCTGGCGCCCTTGCTGGGTACGCCGAGATCGGTGAGGGCGCGCCGCGCCAGTGACCGCACTTGTTGCCACGCCGGATCGTTGCGGACGGCCTCGTCGGTCCACAGTACGCCGGGTTGTGCACTCATGCGACTCAGCAGCGCAGCCAGTTCGCTCAGGGTAGTCAGCAGGCTCTGGCTGACCGGCGGGGAAGGCTGGGAGACAATATTCAGAACGGCCGTGCCGAAACTCAGCGCCAGTTGTGCCGGTCGCTGCTGGTTCGGCTCCTGCATGGCCAGCGCCTCGGCGGCGTCCAATGACAGTGCATGCAGCGAGGCACACAATTCGGTTCCCAGCCAGGCGCGATCGTCTGTCACTAGTGCTCCACGTCAAGGGTTCCTGTCGATCTGCGTCAGAACATTCGCACGATACCCACAATCAGCAATACTGGCAGGGCGATGATGGCTGCCACTAGCATGATCAGGAGCAGTGAATACCCGATGACGAACCAGCGGCTCTCACGGCGTGCACCTCGGGGATCGAGATGGTAGCGTTCGAGCAGCGCAAGATTGCGCATATTTGCCTTGAATGCCGCATCGAACACATCGCCTGCGAACGGGATCGAACCCACGACGGCTTCGACGATCACATTCACCGTCATGCGCAACAACACGGTACGTGGTGCGCCCAGACGACGAGCCTCGTTGAGGATGTACGCCGACAACAATGCGCCGATGGCATCACCGATGCCGGGAATCAATCCGATGATGGCATCCAGCCCGATCCGATAGCCCCCGGGAAGTTCGATGGAATTGTCCAGCAGCCACGCAATGCTGCGCAGGCGTCGTACCCGTTCGGCGGCGGGGATGCGTGTGTCTGCCGGAATGAGGGTGACTGTCTGCATTGGGTGTTGCTCGCGCTGTGGTCGAGAAACGTCCGCGGCGGCCTTGTGTTCCTGTCACCTGCCGAGCGAACGCTTGTGGTCGGCAGCATGGATTGTGCCCTCTGCCGATGAATCTGACTGACATAGCCGAAATGATAGCCATGCATGCGGTGGCGACGTTGCTCGTGGTCACCGGGATCATGATGGTCGTTGCCGCGGTGCTGTGGCGCCTCATCGAACGGGGTGGCACCAAGTGGCTGAACAATGCGGCAGCGTGGTGGTCGGCGAGATCGCAACACGCCCTGGCCAAACGACTGCGGGCGGTACCGTTGATTGGTCCCACCATCCAGGTCACCGTGCGCCATACGATGGGTGCCGGCCGCTATCTCGGCGCCCATGCGGTCGTCAGTTTCATGGTGGCGATCGGGGCCATGACATCGTTCGTCGCCATCGCCGATGAGATCGGGGTCGGTGAGTCGCTGGCGCAGTTTGATCTGGCGCTCAGCAAGGCATTGTCGCGTCACCTGTCCGATACGGTATTGCAGGCCTGCGCAGCGGTTACCCATCTGGGCGATGGTGGGGTGCTGATCGCGGTCGCGGGCAGTGTCGCCAGCGTTTTGTTCTGGCGTCGCGAAGCTCTGCTCGCCTGGGCCTGGCTGGTTGCGACCGTGGGCGGAGGGCTCATGAATGCGTTGCTGAAGCTGTGGTTCGCGCGGGTTCGCCCGGTCCCCACTCATGAATTTACCCGCGTCGAGGGTTGGAGCTTTCCGAGTGGCCATGCCTGCGGCTCGATGCTCGTCTATGGCCTGCTGGGGTATCTTATCGTGCGCCACACGCGTGCGGCGCTGCATATTCCGGTGGCGGCCGTGACCGTGCTGCTCGTGATCGTTATCGGCGCCAGTCGCGTGCTGCTGCAGGTTCACTATCTAAGCGATGTGCTCGCCGGATGGGCGACCGCTACCGTATGGGTGTCGTTGTGCATCGCCGGACTGGAAGCCGTTCGACTGCGCTCGCTCAGCGATCCAGTTCGAGCAGGTGCTGCTCCCTGATCTGAAACTGTCCACTGGCCGCATCGAAATCCCAGCGCTCCACTTCGCAACGATCGATCGCATCCAGCGAGTGGCGCACCACGTTGACGGAATTCGGCACATTGCCGCGCACGCGAAACGATACGGCGGTGCCGGCCTGCACCGCCCATATGCGGCGCGGCAGCGCGGCGAATCGATCGGACAGTGGCCGCACATAGGGCAGATGAATGTGTCCGCCCATGACGATATCGGCCCCGGCCTGCGACCAGGCGCGCACGGCGGCCTCATGGTTGTGCAGCAGGTTCTTAATGTCACTGTCGCGAATGACGTGTACCGGCTGATGCACGACAACGATGCGGAGCTGCTCGCGCGTCGCGTGCCGCAGGCACTGCGTGACACGATCGATCTGCAGCCGCGATACCTCGCCATCCGTGTGACGCGCGGGACGCGTCGTGTTGACGCCTATCGCCAGCAACCCAGGTGTTGCCACCTCCGGTTCCAGTTCATCGCCCAGTGCCTGCCGAAAATTCGCATAGGGGTGCAGCATGCGCGCCCACGGATTGAACAACGGGATATCGTGATTGCCAGGGATGACCAGCAGGCGGGGTGCTTGCAATGCGTCGATGAAGCGACGCGCCGTGGCGAATTGCGAACGCCGCGCACGCTGCGTGATGTCGCCGGAGACTACGACGGCGGCCGGTTGAACGTAGCGATTCAATGCCAGCAACGCCTGCATCACCGGCTGCTGCTCGGTGCCGAAATGCGTATCGGAGATCTGCAGCAGCGCAGTCATTGCGGCAAGCCGTCGGGCGCAGCGGCCGGCACGATCAGCATCAGCGATTGTGGCGCGACGGAGAATTGCAGCGGACCTCGCATCCAGCAGATTTCGCCGTCGGTAGCAACTTTGACGCCACGTGAGGTGGCGTCGCGCTTGGGTCGGACGGTCAATCGAGAGAAGGAAAAATCGCGCACATTGTCGGCGGCACCGAGCTGACCGAGCGCGCCCCGCACCGCGAGCCACAGCATGGCCGCTCCACTGACGGGCCGGACGAT
>JAIBJL010000072.1 GCA_020029545.1 Gammaproteobacteria bacterium | reverse complement strand
ATCGCCTATTGAACTCGTCGGTATCACAACAGGCGCGCAATCATTGGCCGTCCACCTGTTTGCGCACCTGCGCCTTGTTGATTCATCAATGCGATGCTGGTCCCAATCCAGAAAGAGGCACGGGGCAGCACATGCTCCATCTTGGAACCGACACCCAGGCAGATGCACTACGGAGTGGCAGGCTCGAAGATCACATACAGCTTCGACATCGGCTCAAGCACCTGCCAAGTACCTGAAAATCCCGCGGGAATCACGAACGAATCGCCAACGCCGAATTCACAGGCGACGCCGCGCGCATCTTCGATACGGACGCGACCGCGGGTGATATGGCAGAACTCGTTTTCGGTGTAGCTGACCCGCCATCGACCGACCGAGCTTTCCCATACCCCAGCGAAGAATTGGCCGGTAGCATCGCTGAAATAATTGCGCGTCACCTGCTCGGGTTGTCCTTCAAGCAACCGGTCGGCGCTGGGGCGAGACACATTGCGCTCCGACGGGGAGCGGGCGAAATCAACAATAGACGGGACGATGACTTCGGTCATGACGATACTCGCAAGGCACATGGCATTCACTCGACTCTAACAAATCGGCCAAACCTTCTCCGTCAGCACAGAGGAAGTTCTCATCCAACCTCGCGTCGGAGACGTCGCTCAACAGAGAGGAGGTGTTGTCATCAACCCGCTTCTCCGGGGAGCGCGGCCGGCCACCCCACACACCGGCCGTGCTTACCCGCCTCATTCGCTGCAGGCTCATTTGCCCCTGGCTCATTTGACCCGGGGCTCATTTGCCCGGCTCATTTACTTTGGGCCACTTTGGTATCCGTCGTGACACTGGCGCTGGCGACCTTCGGACTCATCGGACGAATCGCGAGCGAAACTCGACGCTCCCACGCATAGGCTTCGACGTCGCCCTGCGTCGCGGTCGTCAGGTCTTCGCCATGCGCGGTCAGGCGAATCTGTTCCGGCGTGGCGCCACCCTGGATCAGGGCCTCACGCACTGCATCTGCCCGGCGCAGCGACAATTCGAGATTCTGCTCCGGTGTGCCTCGCGGATCGGCGAAACCATGCAGCTGTACTTCGAGCCGTGAATGCGTCGCCAGCAATTTGCCGAGTTCGCTCAGCTGAGCCACGACCTGCGAGTCCAGGTCTGCACCGCCGGTACGAAACATCACATCCGCATGCAGACGTTCCGCCAGGGCATCGAGCATCTGCTCTCCCTCAGTCCGCTCGCTCGCCTTCGACAGCGCCAGCCGCGTTTCCATGAGTTCCTCCTCCAGCGCTTGTGCACGCAGATCCGCGCGCTGCAGAGTGCCGACCGTGTCGCCAACGATGCCACCGAAGAACAGGCCCACGAACGCACCGATCGGACCGCCGACAATGGCGCCCGCCGCTGCACCCGTCAGCATTCCGGTGCCTTCCTGTTTGGTCAGCTTGTTTTCACCCGCCTGCGCCACACCACAACTCAGGGCCATGGCGACCGCAGCAATCAGCGTCTTCCGCATCATGATCTTTGCTCCTCAAACGACTCGTCGTTGACTTCCGGTGACGATTTACCCGGTTGAACCTGTCGTTGGGAGCTATTGAAGCGCCGGATCAGGACGCAATGACGCGCGTGCCATGGCACGGCAGCGAAGGATCGTGGCGAATTGTGGCCGGGTAGATCGACCGGGGTGACGCCCCCGCAAAGCCGACTTCTTCGTAGGTCGGGTTTCAACCCGACAATGCCTGCCGGATGTCGAGTTGGATGTCGAGCCGGATGTCGGAATAAATTCCGACCTACAGGATGTCCCTATTGGGCCTTCACCCGCGCGCGGAAGCGATGCAGCAGCGGCTCCGTGTAGCCATTGGGCTGCGACAGTCCTTCATAGATCAGCGCCTGCGCCGCCTGGTAGGCAAGGCTCGTATCCCAATGCTGAGCCATCGGACGGTACAGCGGATCGGACGCATTCTGGCTATCGACCTTCACTGCCATACGACGCAGCGCGCCTTCGACGTCCTCTCGCGAACACATCCCGTGCAGCAACCAGTTCGTGACGTGCTGCGACGAGATGCGCAAGGTCGCGCGGTCTTCCATCAGACCGACATCGAAAATATCCGGGACCTTCGAGCAGCCCACGCCTTGGTCCACCCACCTCACCACGTAGCCGAGCAGTCCCTGAATATTGTTGTCCAACTCTTCGCGCACTTCGGCTGCGGAGAACTTGCCGCCCTGATGCAAAGGAATCGTCAGCAGCAGCGACAGCGCCGGAATGGTCTTGCGTGCCAGCTCGGGATGCAACGCGAACACATCGACAGCGTGATAGTGCAATGCATGGAGCGTGGCGGCTGTCGGGCTCGGCACCCAGGCGGTGGTAGCGCCGGCCTTCGGATGCCCAATCTTCTGCACCAGCATGTCGCCCATGCGATCGGGCGCCGCCCACATGCCCTTGCCGATCTGGCCCACACCGCTGAATCCGCAGGCAAGCCCGATACCCACGTTGCGATCTTCGTACGCCTTGATCCACTGCGAGGATTTCATTTCCGCCTTGCGCACCATGGGACCGGCGCGCATCGAGGTATGCATTTCATCACCGGTGCGATCCAGGAAACCGGTGTTGATGAACACGATGCGACCGCGCACCGCGTGGATGCAGGCAGCGAGATTTGCCGATGTGCGACGCTCTTCGTCCATCAGGCCGAGCTTCAGCGTGTGACGCGCCAATCCCAGCGCATCTTCGACGGCATCGAATAGTCGATTCGAAAACGCCGCTTCCGCCGGCCCATGCATCTTCGGCTTGACGATGTAGATCGATCCTTTACGACTGTTCTTGAAACGACCCAGACCTTTGAGATCGTGCATGCCGATCAACGAGGTGACCATGGCATCGAGAATCCCTTCAGGGGCTTCGCTGCCATCGGCCAGCCGCACTGCCGGTGTCGTCATGAGGTGCCCGACATTGCGCACGAACAGCAAGGCACGCCCAGGCACAGTGAATTCGGCGCCCGCAGGAGAAAGCCACTTGCGATCGGCCTCAAGCTTGCGCGTCATCTGCCGTCCGCCCTTCTCGAACGTGGCTTCCAGCGAACCGTTCATGAGCCCCAGCCAGTTCGTATAGGCAGCGACTTTGTCTGCGGCATCCACGGCAGCGATCGAGTCTTCGAGATCCATGATGGAGGTCAGCGCCGATTCGAGAATGATATCGGCGACACCCGCGGGATCGGTGCTGCCGATCGTGTGCTTGCGATCGATGACGATCTCGATGCCGAGATGGTGATGGCGCAGCAGTATCCCAGTGGGACTCGAGGCCTGACCGCGATATCCGGCAAAGGCTGACGGATCGCGCAACGCCGGCAACAGCGCGCCGTTCACAACCTTCCATTCCTTGACGTCCACATGACTACCGCTGGCGAGCGGAACCGCCTCATCCAGGAATGCACGCGCTCGTGCGATGACCTGCGAGCCGCGCTCGGCATCGTAACCGCCCGCCTTCGCTTTGCCGGGCAACGCATCGGTGCCATAGAGCGCGTCATAGAGACTGCCCCACCGCGCGTTCGCCGCATTGAGCACGAAACGACCGTTCAACATCGGCACCACGAGCTGTGCACCCGCGGTGGTCGCCACTTCGGCGTCGACGTTCTGACTTGAAATCTTGAACGGCGCGGGCTCATCGACCAGATAGCCGATATCGCGCAACAGCTTCTGATAAGCCGTCGGGTCGATGGGCTGTCCGCGGCCTGCCTCGTGATATTCATCGAGTTTCGCCTGCATGCGATCGCGCACAGCGAGCAGTTCCCGGTTCTCCGGGGCAAACTTCGCGAGAATCTCCGCCAGCCCCTTCCAGAACCGATCCGCATCGATGCCGGTACCGGGCAGCGCTTGCTGCTCGATGAAGGCGGTGAGTTCCGACGCAACTTTGAGTCCTGCGCGTGTCTGCATATCGGTCATATTCCCAATCTCTACGCTTCACAAAATGATGGCCTGGCAAGACAGTTCACTGCTGTGGGTACCGCATGCCGAGCGCGGATGGTACCGGACCACCGGTCGCCCAATCGAGAAGTTCGGCAACATGCACCACCGGGGTGGCAGATAAGGAACCGATCTGCACCGCGCACCCGACATTGCTGGTTGCAATGATGTCCGGCGACAAGGCCGCCAGCTGCTGCACTTTGCGCTGGCCGAGCTGTGCGGCAATTGCGGGCTGCAGAATGTGGTAAGTACCCGCCGAGCCGCAGCACAGATGCGCTTCGGCCGGCACACTGACCTTGAACCCCAGCGACTCCAGCAGCCGACGCGGCTGCGACACGATTTTCTGCCCGTGCTGCAATGAACAGGCCGAATGATACGCGATTCGCACCGCACTCACATCCCGTTGCGGGGACAGTGCCTGCGGCGTCAGTACCTCGCTGATGTCTTTCGCCAGTGTCGATATCTGTGCTGCACGTTGCGCATACAGGGGATCGTCGCGCAGCAGGAAGCCGTACTCCTTGATCGATGTGCCACAACCCGATGCAGTGATCACAATCGCGGCTGGTGGTGTATCGCCGATCGTGCGCGTCCAGGCATCGACGTTCTGACGCACCATCGCCAGCGCTTCCTGCTGGCGTCCCATGTGATGTGGCAGCGCGCCGCAACAGCCCTCGCCTGCCGCGAACTCCACATCGAAGCCAGCACGATTGAGCAAGCGTACTGCCGCGCTACGAAACTGCGGACGCAGCAGCGGTTCGGCACAACCCTGCTGCAGGATGACGCGGGCGCGACGAATCGACGTGGCCGGCGAATTGACCGCCACGTTGCGTCCGGGTCGGTTGGCAGAGGCAAGCTTCAGCAGCGTGGCGATGCTATCGAGCGATCTGCTACGACCCATGAGCGTCGCAAGCGGACTGACGAAATGACCCAATTGCAGCGCCCATCGCAGGCGCGACGGGTACGGCAGGGTCTTGGCCAGCACCCAGCGCAACCACCGCTGCGATGCCGGTCGGCGATACCGTGCTTCCACGTAGTGCCGCGCGTGATCGATCAGATGCATGTAGTCGACACCCGACGGACAAGTCGTCGCACAGGCGAGGCAGGACAGGCAGCGATCGATATGCCTGACGACCTCCACCGTGGGTTGCTGTTCCTGCTCCAGCATTTCCTTGATCAGGTAAATGCGTCCGCGTGGGCTGTCGCGCTCATCGCCGAGCAGCACATACGTCGGACACGTAGCGTTGCAGAAGCCGCAGTGCACGCACTTGCGGATGGCGCCTGCAGATACCGACACTTCATGATCGGCAAGTTGGTTGGCGGAGAACTCGGTTTTCATTCGGCGCGGATGACAAAGCGATCAGGATCGAGAATGGAGGTGGCATCGAATGCCGCACGCACGCGGGCCGACAGCGCCGCAACTCCCGGCGGTTCCGGATGCAACGCCGGTACCCGCGCGCGATATGCAGCAGGCGCACTCACCAGCATGACATGTCCAGCAGCGCGCTCGGCAAGTTCGCGTAGTGCGCTGGCGTCGCTCGTTGCCGGCAGATGCCCCCACACCAGACCGCCGCCCCAATCGACAAAACATCTCCCCTGTTGTTCGCGGATCGCAGCGACGATCTGCAGCGCCGCCGTTGCCGGCACACAGAACCGCCACAAGGTTTCCGACTGCGGATCGGTATCCCAGATCCGAGCGCAACCGATCCGCGACCACAAGGCATCGGCCATCTGGGCAGTGACCTGTTGCGGCTCGCCGAAATGATCCAGCACGCGCGAAAGTAATTTCGCGCGCGCCTCCACCGACGCACCGAATCCTTCCAGACGCAGTAACGTCTGCGATTCACCGACACTGCGATCGGGAATATAGGCGGCGGCCGCGACCGAGGCTTGCGAACGCATCGCCCGCATCAGCACAGCGAGCGCCCGCGCATCGTCAAGGCCGCTCAGTTGCAGTGTCAACGCGGTGCGCGGACGCGGCAGTACCTTCAGCGTGAGCTGCGTCAGCACCGCCAGCTGTCCCCATGATCCCGTCAGCAGCTTCGGCAGATCGAAGCCGGTGACATTCTTCACGACGCGCCCGCCGGCCTTGAAGATCTCGGCGTTGCCCGACACGGCAGTAAATCCCAGCAGATGATCGCGCACGCTGCCCGCCGAGACGCGCCTTGAACCGGCAAAGCCCGAAGCGACGACCCCACCGATGGTAGACCGTCGCGACAGCTCGCCCGTCAGTCGCGCAAAATCGAAAGGATCGAAGGCCAGCATCTGGCCTTGCGAGGCCAACAGCGCCTCGACCTCCGCCAGCGGCGTACCCACGCCCAGCGTGATCACCAATTCCGCCGGGTCGTAATCAATGATGCCGGCAAAGGCACGCGTCGCAATCTGCGTCACGTTGCGACCCGGGTGACCGATGCCATGACGCGTGCCTCCGCCAACCACTTCCAGCGGCGTGCGATCGGCGATGGCTGCCTCGACAACCTGGCGCAGCTCCTCGACGTTGGCAGGAGCAATCGTCTCGATGCGCGACATCAGAACCGCGGCAAGTCCGGATGGGGCAGTACACCCCCATGCACATGCATGCGCCCGAGCTCAGCGCAGCGACGCAGTTGTGGAAACACCTTGCCCGGGTTGAGCAATAGATCCGGATCGAATGCGCATTTGAGGCGTTGCTGTTGATCGAGATCGATAGTGCTGAACATGACGGGCATCAGATCGCGCTTCTCCACACCCACGCCATGCTCGCCTGTGAGCACGCCGCCAGCCGCAACGCATTCGCGCAAGATGTCATTGCCGAATTCCTCGGCACGCGCCAGATCGCCGGGGCGACTTGCATCGTAGATAATCAACGGATGCAGATTGCCGTCGCCGGCGTGAAACACATTGGCCACCGCGAGACCATGCTGCGTTGCCAGTTCACTGATGCGACGCAGGACGTGCGGCAATCGTTTGCGAGGAATCGTGCCATCCATGCAGAAGTAGTCCGGCGCGATTCTTCCCACCGCGGGAAACGCAGCTTTGCGTCCGGCCCAGAACGCAAGACGCTCTGCTTCAGATTTCGACACGCGCAGACTCGATGCTTCGTTACGTCGTGCGATGGCTTCGACTTCATCGCTGAGATGCTCGCATTCCGCATACGGACCATCCAGCTCAACGATCAGCAAGGCCATCACATCGAGCGGATAACCCACGTTGACGAAGGCTTCGGCCGCATGAATGGCCGGTTGGTCCATCATTTCCATGCCCGCGGGAATGATCCCGGCGGCAATGACATCGGCCACGCACTGCGCGGCGCGCTCGACGCAGGCAAAGCCGATCAGCAACGCGCGCGCGACTTCCGGGCGCGGCAATAGTTTCACCGTAATCTCGGTGACGATCCCCAACAAACCCTCCGAGCCGACCACCACGCCTAACAGATCGAGGCCGCGCGATTCCAGATGACGACCGCCAAGCCGCACGATCTCACCCGAGATCAACACCAGTTCCACGCCGAGCACATTGTTGGTCGTCAGGCCGTACTTGAGGCAATGCACACCGCCGGCGTTCTCTGCGACATTGCCGCCGATCGAGCACGCGATCTGACTCGACGGATCAGGGGCATAGTAGAAACCCCGCGCCTCCACAGCATGTGTAACGGCGAGATTCGTGACGCCCGGCTGCACGACAGCGATTCCTTCATCGTAGTCAATCGACAGCACGCGGTTGAATCGTGCCATGCCGATCATGACGGCATCGGCGAGCGGCAAAGCTCCGCCCGATAGCGATGTTCCGGCGCCTCGCGGCACCACACGAACGCCATGTTCATTGCAGTAGCGCAG
This sequence comes from Gammaproteobacteria bacterium, assembly GCA_020029545.1. Classification (GTDB taxonomy): domain Bacteria; phylum Pseudomonadota; class Gammaproteobacteria; order Steroidobacterales; family Steroidobacteraceae; genus Steroidobacter. Next base: position 6,505 of record JAIBJL010000072.1, on the reverse strand, counting down.
CACCGCAGCGACCTGCGCCGTGGACTGCGGTAGCACCACGATCATCGGCAACTGGCGATAAGCCGTGAAGCCATCGCACTCATACACACGCAACGACAATGCATCGTCGATGACCCCATCGGGGACCAACCGGCGCAGCGCGGCTGCGATTGATTCCCTGCGCGCGAGTACGGCGCGATCCGGCTCGGGCATGCAGATCGTCATGACAGCGCCTCGACAGCCACGGCATGGCACGCATATGCGCGGATGACAGAAGCTGTTTGCGGAGCGAGCATGTGAAGCAATCATGACATCCCCACCGGACGCCGTCACGACCTCGAACGCGCCGCGGGACGTTGGCTGTATTTGATACTATTCGCGGACGCACTGATTTCCGGCGGACACCGATGTCGCAGCAGGATTCGCCCATGCAGTATCAGACCGGCTTCGGCAATCACTTCGCGACCGAAGCGGTTACCGGTGCATTGGCAGCCGGCCGCAACAACCCGCAGTACCCTGCATTCGGCCTGTATGCAGAGCAGTTCTCCGGCACGGCATTTACCGCGCCGCGCGCCGACAATCGCCGCTCCTGGCTGTATCGGATGAGACCGGCCGCAGCGCATCCACCGTATCGTCCCTGTGCGGGGACAACAGTGTTGCGCTCGGGGCCGTTCAACGAGAATGTCGCCACGCCCAATCGATTGCGATGGAATCCGCTACCGATGCCGACCACAGATAGGGTCGATTTTGTCGATGGCCTGATCACTTTTTGTGGCAATGGGAATCCGGCCACTGCCACCGGCGTTGCCATCCACTTGTATGCCGCGAATCTTTCCATGCGTCGTTGTTTTCAGTGCAGCGACGGCGAACTGCTCATTGTCCCGCAAGCGGGGCGCTTACGGGTGGAGACCGAACTGGGTCGACTCGAAGTCGGCCCAGGACAAATCGCGCTGCTGCCTCGCGGCATTCGCTTTCGCATCGCACTGCCGGATGGCAGCGCGCGTGGCTATGTGTGCGAGAACTACGCGACGCCGTTCCGCTTGCCGGAGCTCGGACCGATCGGCGCCAATGGGCTCGCCAACTCACGCGACTTCGAGACGCCGGTCGCATGGTTTGAAGACAGCGACGAACCGACAGAGATCATTCAGAAATTCCAGGGCAGTCTTTGGTCGGTGACGATCGACCACAGCCCGCTGGATGTCGTCGCCTGGCATGGCAACTATGCGCCCGTGCGTTACGACCTGAGCCGCTTCAACACGATCGGCAGCGTCAGTTTCGATCATCCCGATCCGTCGATATTCACGGTGCTGACTTCGCCGAGCGAGACGCCCGGAACGGCCAATTGCGATTTGGTCATCTTTCCACCGCGCTGGATGGTCGCCGAAAATACCTTCCGCCCGCCGTGGTTTCATCGCAATGTGATGAGCGAATTCATGGGTCTCATTCACGGCGAGTACGATGCCAAAGAAGGTGGCGGATTCCTCCCCGGCGGCGCCTCGTTGCACAATCAAATGAGCGCCCATGGGCCGGATACAGCGACTGTCGAGAAAGCATCGCAAACAGAACTCAAGCCACAAAAGCTCGACAACACACTGGCGTTTATGTTCGAAAGCCGCTGGGTACTGCGCCCCACCGCTCACGCCATGAACAGCACGCAGTTGCAGAGCGACTACGACGATTGCTGGCGCGGATTCCCCAAGGCGCAGCTACCGACGTGACTACAGGCTATTTTCCGGTCGATGAAACGCACGATCCGGCGGCGACGAGTTGGCTCACCGCAACTCATCGCGCATCACACCAGCAAGGGCTGCAACCTGACACCCGGCGACTTGCTTGGGAGAGGCACGCTCTACGGCGCCGATCCGTCGTCAAGTGGCAGTCTGATGCAGCTGACGCACGACGGTCGACAGTCCCTGCAGTTATCGGGGAACGAACCGCGCAGCTTTCTGCAGGATGGCGATGAGATCACGATGCACGCTTACGCGCATGCATCGGGGTTGACTCGAATCGGATTCGGCGAGTGCACTGGCAAGGTGGCTACGGCACCTTGATCGCCGGATTCTGCTACTCGCACGCTGATTTCTTGACAGGGAAGCCCACCGTCCAGACAATGCCCGCCCCTGTTTGCGCTCCGGCCTTTCCCAACGCCAGGCAAACGGTCAAAAAGGCTAGGTAGCTCAGCTGGTTAGAGCGTGGCACTCATAATGCCGAGGTCGAGGGTTCGAGTCCCTCCCTAGCCACCATTTCGGCATCCCAGGTTGTCTGCGAACGTCCGGAAAGCCGAAATCCCACCGAATCGTCACACGCCGTCGAAACACCGCTAATACGTGACGAAGGAGCCCAATGCAGTAGATGAACCATGACTCGGACAGGCCCCTACGCAGCGGTCCTTACCTTTTACCGCGCTCCCGTATGGCACGCGCCACCGAGTTTTCCGCTTCCTGCCGCTTCAGAATTCGTTCTGGATTTGTGTCGCGGTACGAGGTCGGGCCTCGAACCGGCCATTGACGAAAATTCCATTGGTACCGATGCCGAAATGCTCTCGATACCATTGCTGCGCCTGCGCCTTCTCTTCGGATGTCAGGGCTCTCCGAACGGCAACAGCAGCAGTAGTAGTAGTAGTTGTTGTTGTCTCAGCAGCACTCTTGGATAACTGTTTGGCATTGTCCTCAGTGGTGTTGCACCCCACGCTCGTCATGAGCGAGCGGGCATCGGCGGCCAGTTTCGTCATCTCGTCCCGCCATTTCCTACGATAAGACAACAGACTGGTCTCCAACTCAAACGCTTTCAGCGTACTGCATGTCCGTTCCGCGTCTGATCGGTCGTAATACCTCGCTGCCCGTCGAATGGTAGCTCGCAGAATCGTTCCCGGCCCCACGGTACTCGCCTTGTCCTGCAGTTTCGAGAACAGCAGCGAAATCGGAGTAGCGATGAAGCCGCGCGAATAAAACGGCTGATACCTGTCGCCACTGCGTACCTGGTAAATGCCAGTGACCTGGCCAAGGGCATTAATTGCGGTACCAACTCCCTGCACGCCTTCACCAGGCAGACCCAGATCGATCATCTCTCCATTCAAATACACGAAGGGATGATAGAGATCTGTCTCGGTAGCGGCCTGTCCAGTCACTTGCCCCGATCCATTGATCGAAGTGCCATTGCTGAAGTCGCCGCCTAACGTTCCCAGGTCATTCATGATTCCATCAGTTGACCATAGAAATGCATGGGAAGCACCTGTGTCGGTGATCGTTGAGTCGCCGGTGACCTGATCCGAATCGTTGAGTGCCACAGCAGCGGCAATTGCGCCACCGAGCGTGCCCACATCGGCAATGCCACTCCCCCGATAGATGAAGGATCGAGTGGTGTCGTCGATTCGGTAAGTTCCCACCACATGGCCAGCCGAGTTGAGCGCCACACCTGACGGCGATATGTACGAAGATAGTCCGGGAGAGAGATCGACCATCGATCCCTGCGTATGCAGGTAGGCATGAATGTCGTATTGCAACTGATAGATTCCCGCCACGTCGCCGGCGTCGTTGATGTGATCGCCGGTGCTGTAGGAATCACCGAGCGTGCCGAGGTCTTGGAGTCCACTCGCCGTGGAATACAGAAAAGCGTGGTACTGGCTCACGCCAGGCGTGAAGGCGATGCCCGTGACTTGCCCCGCTTCATTGATAGCATGCCCTTCACTGTAGGCGCCACCCAATGTGCCGAGGTCTATCGCCGATTCGTTGGTGTAGAGAACTGCATGACGCAGTCCCTCTTCATTCTCTGCCCGCCCAGCCACCTCTCCCTTGTTGTTAATAGCGGCGCCGCTGCTGGCACCAGCGCCGTAGCGATCTGCTTTCAGGTTACCCAGGTCGATCATCTCTCCGTCCCTATAGACAAAGGCGTGCGACGTACCCGTGGCGGTAGCAGCCTCGCCGGTAACTTCGCCCCGATCGTTGATATCCAGCCCCTGGGCTTCATCCCCACCCAACGTTCCGATGTCCAATATCTCGTAGACCGGCATCCGTGCCTGCGGCAGTGCAGGAAAGGAAGAGACCAATGCCGTTGCGGCAAGTACCCCGGTTCGGAGGGCAACGCAACTTTTGCGCTTTCTCGTTTGTTTTTTCATTGAATCTGTTCCCTGCAGCTTCAGCAGTCCCGACAAATCACTCCTACGCGGGCCCCAGCGACGGTATTCGACGCACACCGACAAAGCAATCGGTAGAATGTTTACAATTCAGGAAATGAAGACACTTACTTCAGGTGACGCGCAGCTGCGCTACGAACACACGCTCCGACCAGGTGCGCCGGCGTTGCTGCTCATCAATTCGCTGGGTGTCAGCCTGGAGATGTGGGACGACCAGTTCGAATCGTTGAGCGAGCGCTATGAACTGATTCGCTACGATGCCCGCGGTCACGGCAAGTCGACCGTCGGCAGTGCAGCGGATCTTCCCCTGTCGCAATTGGCCGATGATGCATTAGCCGTGCTCGACGCCTGCGGTATTGCGCGCGCTCATGTCTGCGGACTCTCATTGGGCGGGATGACGGCCATGCAGATTGCTTTGCAGGCTCCGGATCGCGTGCTGAAACTCGTGTTGTGCAACACCTCGCCGTACCTGCCGACGCGCGAGGCCTGGCAATCGCGCATCGACGCGGTCCGGTCGCAAGGGATGGCTGCGGTCACCGAAACGACGCTGGATCGCTGGTTTACGAGCGACTTCAGGGAAAGCTCACCGCAGAAAGTGGATCGAGTCCGCAACATGCTGCTGTCGACCGATCCTCTGGGCTACGTGCAATGCGCAAGCGCGATCAGGGACATGGACCTGCGGGAAGATATCCAGTCGATCGGGAGCAAGACGCTCATCCTTGCCGGGCTACGCGATCCTTCGACACCGCTGCCGCACGCCGAAGCTATTCACGCAGCGATTGTCGGATCGAAACTGGTAACGCTGGACAGCGCCCATCTGTCGAACATTCAGTGCGCATCGCAGTTCACCGCAACGCTGCAGGATTTCCTGGTGACGTGAGAGAGTAGCAGTCGCTGACCTGCTTGCGGAAGGCTCAACTGTCGCAGGCCTTTTTCCTCTTACTCCCGACCTCAGACGTTGAATCTGAAATGCATGACATCGCCGTCCTGGACGATGTACTCCTTGCCTTCCAGACGCAACTTGCCGGCTTCCTTGGCGCCCTGCTCCCCCTTGTGGACAATGAAGTCGTGGTACGCGATGACCTCGGCTCGTATGAAGCCCTTTTCGAAATCGGTGTGAATCACGCCCGCTGCCTGCGGTGCCGTGGCGCCTACTTTCAACGTCCAGGCGCGCACTTCCTTCGGGCCGCAGGTGAAATAAGTCTGCAGTCCGAGCAGCTTGTAGCCGGCGCGAATGACGCGATTCAACCCCGGCTCGTCCAGGCCGATGGATTCGAGAAACTCAGCGCGGTCCGCCTCTTCGAGCTGGGCAATTTCCGCCTCGATGGCGGCGCAGACCGCAACGACTTCCGAGCCTTCGCTCGTCGCGCGCTCGCGTACGGCGTCGAGATACGGATTGTTGGTGAAGCCGTTCTCGGCCACGTTGGCGACATACATCTGCGGCTTGATCGTGATCAGATGCAGATCCTGCAGCAGCTTGCGCTCTTCGGCGTCCTTGATGAGCGACCGCACCGGTTTACCGGCGTCCAGGTGTTCGCGGACTTTCTTCAGCAGGTCGCGCAGCTTCAATGCGTCTTTGTCACCCGCCTTTGCGGTCTTCTCCGCGCGTTGCATGGCGCGCTCGACCGTGTCCATGTCGGCAAGTGCAAGCTCGGTGTTGATGACCTCGATATCGTCGAGCGGTCCGATGCGCCCGGCGACGTGCACGATGTCATCGTTGTCGAAACAGCGCACGACGTGAGTGATTGCGTCGGTTTCGCGAATGTGCGAGAGGAATTTGTTACCGAGGCCTTCACCCTTCGACGCGCCCGCCACCAGGCCAGCGATATCGACGAACTCCACCGTCGCCGGCAGGATGCGTTCGGGTTTGGCAATCGCCGCCAATGCGGCGAGCCGCTGATCCGGCACCGGCACGATGCCGACATTCGGATCAATCGTGCAGAATGGATAATTCTCCGCTGCAATCTGCGCACGCGTCAGCGCGTTGAAGAGCGTCGATTTACCGACATTCGGCAGACCGACAATGCCGCTTTTGATCCCCATAACTGTTCGCAGATCCTGTGTGTCGATGAGATGTCCGCGCCGGCGCGGACATTGGCTTCAATACGATGCTGTTCAGTTCGACGTGTTGCGTTTCGTGTGCAGGCCGTTCATGGCCTTCTCGGCGCCCTGCTCCATGAACACCGGCACTGCATCGAGCGCTCGGGCAACGGCATCCAGGATCGCGTTCTCCTCATCCTTGCCGGCGCGACGCAGCACGTAGTCGATCACCTGCGATTTGTCGCCGGGATGACCGATGCCGATGCGCATGCGCCAGAAATCCGGCCCGATGTGCGTGATGGTGTCACGCAATCCATTGTGCCCGCCATGACCGCCGCCCATTTTCAGGCGCGC
>JAIBJL010000361.1 GCA_020029545.1 Gammaproteobacteria bacterium | reverse complement strand
ACCTCGGGGCGGCCTGGAACGCTGCCGGGCGCAACATTGGCCGGGCATCGACAGGCACCTTGCCATAACGTCACCCAGCCGAGGGTGATAGCTGTCATAAATCACATAGAATCCCGTGCGCCTCATTCTCAATCAGGGGACCTCATGCTCTGGCTCAAGGCCTTCCACGTAATTTTCATGGTGACCTGGTTCGCGGGGCTGTTCTATCTGCCGCGGCTGTACGTTTATCACGCCAGCGCCAGCGACCAACCCGGCAGGCAGCGCTTCAAGATCATGGAGCGCAAGCTGTTTGTCATGATGACCATCGGGGCGACTTTCACCACCCTGTTCGGCGTGTGGATGCTGGTCGCGGTGCCCGGTTATCTGAAAATGGGCTGGCTGCATGCCAAGCTGACCTTCGTGATCGCGCTGTTCGCGTATCACGCCTGGTGCTATCGACTGCTGGTCGATTTCCGCAACGATGCGAATCGTCATGACGAGCGCTGGTATCGCCTGTTCAACGAAGTGCCCAGCATTCTGCTCATCGCCATCGTGATCCTGGTGGTAGTGAAGCCGTTCTGAGGTGCAGGACTCGGGATTCGGGATTTGGGATTCGTCGACAGCGTGCGGGACGACCCCTTGCGTCAACCGGTTCCGGTTCTTTACTCCCGAATCCCGTCGCTAACTCAGCGCTACTCACGAATCACCACTCACCATTCCCACCTGCCTCCGGCGGGCCAGATTGCGCAGATTCTTCTCCTGCGCCGACCATTCCGGCAACGCCGGTGGATCGCCGGGGAAGGCACGATACGCCAGTTCGTCCAGCGCGCGCGCGTAGACAGCACGCTTGAAGTAGATCACTTCACGCACCGGCGTCCAGTAATCGACCCACCGGCCGCTTTCGAATTCGGGCTGGCTGGTCGAATCGAACGACAGGCTTGCCTCGGGACCGATGAGACGCAGCAGGAACCAGCGCTGCTTCTGCCCAATGCATAACGGCACGCTGTGTCGCCTCACGTACTGACGCGGCAACCGGTAACGCAACCAGTTGCGGGTTGCCGCCATCAACTCGACGTGCTGCGGATCGAGCCCGACTTCTTCCTTGAGTTCACGATACAGCGCTTCTTCGGGTGCTTCTTCGGGACGCACGCCGCCTTGCGGGAATTGCCAGCCGCGACCGCCGGTACGGCCGCCCAGGAACACCTGGCGATCGTCACGGATCAGCACAATGCCAACATTCGCGCGAAATCCTTCTGAATCGATGAAATCCGTCATGAGAACAATGGAGTGAGTTAGCCTTGGATTGTTCCACACCCACGTCGTTTCGACCAAACCGTATCCGCATTCAACTGGACATCGGCCCACGGAGCTACCTCGGGGCCACCTCAGGGATTGAGCCGCTACCGCCGACCTCGTACTCTGCGCAATCGTGTCGCGCACCAGAATCATCACTGCCTATACCCTGCTGACGCTGGCATGCCTCCTCGTGCTGACCGTCTCGCTGCTCCAGGGCAGCATTTCACTGAGCACGGTGCAAATGTGGAACAGCCTGTTCGGCCCCGGCGACCCCATGGCCAATGCCGTGATTTTCCAGCTGCGATTGCCGCGCGCGCTGACCGCTTTCGCCGCCGGCAGCGTTCTTGCCGTGGTCGGTGTCCTGATGCAGGTCCTATTGCGTAATCCGCTGGCCGATCCCTTCGTCATGGGCATCTCGGGCGGCGCATCGGTCGCGGCGCTGTCTGCCATGTTGTTGGGCATGAGCGGCTTGGACATCGATATCGCGGCGAGCTGCGGCGCGCTGGTCACCACGCTGCTGGTCTTTGCATTGGCTCATGGCGAAGGCGGCTGGACACCGACGCGACTGCTGTTGACCGGCGTCGTCGTCGCTGCCGGTGCCAGCGCCATGGTCAGCACCTTGCTCGCGCTGGGCGATGAGGCGCGCCTGCGCGGCATGCTGTTCTGGCTGATGGGAGATTTGTCCTTGAGTTCGCGACCCGGGCCGCTGCTGCTGGTCGCCGGCGGTGCGACGGCGTTGTCGCTACCGTTTGCGAGGCATCTCAATGTGCTGGCACGAGGTGAATTGCAGGCGCGCATTCTGGGCGCACCGGTACAGGGTTTACGCATCGCCATTTTCGTGGTGAGTTCGATACTGACCGGCTTGTGCGTGACCACGGCAGGCACCATAGGCTTTGTGGGACTGGTGACGCCACACCTGGTGCGAATGCTGGTGGGCTCGGATCATCGTGCCGTCTTGCCGGCCAGCGCACTGCTCGGTGGTGCCCTGGTGATGATTGCCGATTTGCTGGCGCGCACGCTGTTCGCTCCACGACAACTGCCGGTCGGCGCATTGACTGCGATTGCCGGCGTGCCGCTGTTCCTGCTGCTGATGCGACAGCAGCGCAGTCGCTGATACGATCTGACTCAGTCCTGTCGCGGAAACGCGACGACGTGATCCGGCTCGATACGCACCCCGATGTGCTCGCCGATCTGATGATTGTGATGACTCGGCACCAGCGACAGCAACCGGGTGCCGCCCGGCATCTTCAGCGAATACAGAAACTCGGCGCCGCGAAACGCTCGCTGACAAACCTCCGCACGCAGGCTGCTAGCGTCGTCGTGAATCACATCGTCGGGACGCAACAGCAGTTCCACGCGATCGCCCGGGCGCCAGTCGCTGTTCACATTGATGCGCATGACACCGAGCTCCGTCTGCACGGCGCTACGATCGATGACCTCGCCCGCGATAAAGACGCCCTGCCCGATGAAGTCGGCGACAAAACGGGTCTTCGGACGGTGATACAGCTCGTACGGCACATCCCACTGTTCCAGGCGACCGTGCTGCATCACGCCGATCAGATCGGCCACGGCAAACGCTTCCTGCTGATCGTGCGTGACCAGCAAGGCGGTGGTATTGAGGTTCTTGAGAATCGTCCGCACCTCGATGCTCAGCCGCTCGCGCAGTTCGACATCCAGGCTGGAGAAAGGCTCATCGAGCAGGATCAGTTCGGGCTCGGGAGCGAGTGCCCGCGCGAGCGCAACGCGCTGCTGCTGACCGCCGGATAATTCGTGCGGAAAACGTCGGGCATATTCGCTCAGGCCCACGCTGTCCAGGATCTGCGCGACGCGACGCGCGCGCGCATCGCCGGTCAGGCGATGCAGACCGAAAGCGACATTGTCGCTGACGCGCAAATGCGGGAACAACGCATAGTCCTGGAACACCATGCCGATGTGACGCTCTGCAGGTGCCATGGCAAAGCCCGGCCCCGCGAGCAGCTGTCCGTGCGCGCGAATCGATCCCGTATCGACTGCTTCGAAGCCGGCGATACAGCGCAATGCCGTCGTCTTGCCACAGCCGCTTGGGCCGAGCAGGCAACCGATCGATCCACGCTCCAGTCGCAGCGACAATCCGTCGACCACGCGACGCGAACCGAAAGCACGCACGACATCCTGCAGTTCAAGCCACATCGGTGCTTCTGTGAGTCAGCATGGCGGTGGGAATCAATCCGACGAGCACGATGGCGATCGCCGGCAATGCGGCGCGCTCCCACTCGCCGATGGAGGTCATGTTGAATACTCGCACGGCGAGCGTGTCCCAGCCGAACGGTCGCGTGATCAGCGTGATCGGCATTTCCTTCATGACATCGACAAACACCAGAATTGCCGCACTGGCAATGCTGGTGCGCAGCAACGGAATATGTATCTTGCGCATCAGAGCAACGCCGCCGACACCCAGCCCGATGGCGGCTTCGTCAAGATTCCCGGTGACCCGGTGCAGGCCGCTTTCAATGGGCTGAAATCCGACCGCAAGAAAGCGCGCCACATACGCAATCAATACCGCCAGAACCGTACTTTGCAGCAGCAGCATGGGCGCCGCTGCACCGAGCAGTGCCTGCAGCATACTGTGCAGGGCATTATTGAGCATGATCAGAGGCACGATGATGCCGACCGCAAGCACCGTTCCGGGGACGGCGTAGCCGATCGTAGCCACGCGCACCAGTGCGCTGACGAAACGCGAGCGGTGCCGACGCAGTACGTAGGCGAGAATCAGGCTGATAGTAACGATCAGCAACGCGGCCGCGGCCGCCAGCAGCAGGCTGTGCGCCGCAAACGACCAGTACCGGCTATCGATGTCACGCGCGGCGCGCTTGATCGTCCACCATACCAATTGGACGACCGGCAGCATGAAGGCAAGAACAGCAGCAGTACTGCCGACAGCTCAAGCGCCGCATGCACCGAGAACATGCCGAACCAGGCACGATAGATGGCCGTCGTGAACGTGTTGTAGTTGAAAATCGAAACGGCGCCGAAATCCGCGAGCGTTTCCATCGAAATCAACGCCACACCGGCGGCGATCCAGGGCTTTGCCATCGGCAACGCAACGCGCCAGCTGGCGCTCCCACGGCTGTAGCCGAGCGTTTGCGCCACTTCCAGCACCTTGCGCCCCTGACTCAGAAACGCGCTGCGCGCCAGCAAGTACACATAGGGGTATAGCGCCAGCGACAGCACGACAATCACACCGCCCGTCGAACGGATCGGAGGCACCCAGGCCGAAGAACCGAACATCGCACGCAACCAAGCCTGCAACGGCCCCGAGTAATCGAGAAACCCGATGGCTACAAATGCAAGTACGTAGGCGGGAATGGACAGCGGTAGCAGCAAAGCCCAATCCAGCCAGCGTCGACCTGGAAACTCGCACATCGCGATGAGCCAGGCGAGCGACGTGCCCAGCACACCCGCGACGATCGCTACGCCCAGTAATAATTTGGCGGTATTCACGATCACATCCGGAAGCACGTAGCGCGCAAGATGCGTCCACACTTCGGTTTCCGGCGTGGCCAGCGACGTGAGGATGACTAGCAGCGGGATCAGCGCCGGCAGGCATAGCACGAGACATAGCAATGAACTGCTCGCCACGCGCCGCGTGCGCGGTGGCGCGCTGCCTGCGACCGTCGCCGTAACCGTCATGATTGGCCCGTCGTGACTGGCAGAGGGTCAGAGATAGCCCGCGCGATCCATCAAGCGCACCGCAGCCGGCTGGAGTTCGCCGGCGCTGGCCACATTCAACGGACTGGGCTTGAACTCGCCCCAGGCCGCAACCTGCGGATCCGCCGGCGCCGCGGACGACACCGGGTATTCGAGATCGATCGCAGCCACCATGGCTTGCGCATCAGGTTGCGACAACCATTCCAGAAATTTGCGTGCGGCCTCGGCACGTGGCGCGTGGGCAGTCACACCCGCGCCGGTGATATTGACGTGCGTGCCGGCGGTCTGCTGATCGGCCCAGAACAGCTTGAGCGGAATGCGGGGCTGATCGCGTTGCAGCCTGCCGAAGTAGTAGGTGTTCACGATGCCGACATCGCACTGTCCGGCCGCAATCGCCTGCATCAGCAGAATGTCGTTGGCAAACACCGGGGTGGCGAGATTGGCCACCCAACCGCGCACGATCTTCTCGGTCTGCGCCTCGCCATGCTGTGCAATCAACATCGCCACCAGTGACTGGTTGTACACCGACTTCGACGTTCGCAGGCACAAGCGCTTCTTCCATTTAGCGTCGGTCAGCGACTCGTAGCTCTCCAGTTCCGCGGGCTGCACGCGCTCGGTGCTGTAGACGATGGTGCGGGCGCGGCGCGACAGGCCGAACCAGCGATTGCCCGGATCGCGCAAATTCTCGGGTACGTTCGCTTTCAGCACGGGCGAATCGACCGGCTGCAACAAACCCAGCTGCGCAGCGTGCCACAGGACGCCCGCGTCCACAGTGATCAGCAGGTCAGCCGCCGAATTGCGACCTTCTGCCGCCAGGCGTTCGATCAGGGGGCCCGCATCGTCGGTGATCAGGCGGATCGTTTGCCCGGTCTGGGCGGAGTAGCGATCGAAAATGGGTTGAATGTGCTCTTCGTTGCGCGCCGAATAAACCACCAGCTCGGTCGGTCCAGGCGCACAGGCGGACAGCAGCCCGCAGCCTGCAATCGAAACCAGCAGCGACCGGATGAAACTCAACACCTTCATAGTCCGCGCAACCTATAAATGCGAATGACTCGCATTAAAATAGTAACACGGTCGTCGTATTGATGATGGTTTCTCGCGTATGAAAGTCCTGACAGAAACGCAGGTCAGCGGGCATTACGCCAGTTCGACCCGGTTGCGCCCTCGTTGCTTGGCGCGATAAAGCGCCGAATCGGCTTCGGCAAGCAATCGCTCAGATGCCGCTTTCAGATCGGCTTCATCGCGCGACAGCTTGATGCCGGCGATGCCGATCGACACCGTCAGAGTCACCCTTGCCCCATTCGGCAATTCCAGCGGCGGCACACAGACCGCTGCCCGGATACGTTCGGCCAGCACTGCTGCCCGATCCGGTGCGGTATCCGGCGCAAGCACCACAAACTCATCGCCGCCGAAGCGTGCCGCGGCATCGCTGCCACGAAGATGGGCATCGACCCGTTGCGCAGCCTCACGCAGCGCTGCATCGCCGGCAAGATGACCGTGCTGATCGTTGATCTCTTTGAATCGGTCCAGGTCGATCAGCAGACAGGTCAGGGAGGTGCCCTGCCGTTGCGCGCGCGCCAGTTCTTCCTTCAGGCGCGCATGCAAGTAGCGCCGGTTGTGCCAGCCGGTGAGAAAGTCCGTCAGACCGCTGCGTACCAGTCGCGCCCGGTTGATCGAGTTTTCGATCGCGAAGGACGTGATGACGCCCAGGTGCGCGAGAAAATCGGTGCCCAGATGGCGAGTGAAGCGCTTTTCATCGGTACTGCCGAAGTTGAGACTGCCTTGCAGCCGATCCTGTCGGCGCAGCGGGATCAGCGCCACGCTGCGCAGCCCGCCGTGCTGCGAGCCGTTCGACTGCGGCCCGTTCGAATAGGGAAAGAGCAATTGATGGTCGCAGCCCATATACGGCCCCAGCCATGGCTTGTGAAACGTATTGAACTGCGGTGCCATGCCGACCACGCTGTCGACGAACAGCACGTTGGGGAATTCCTCGATGCGGCGATGATCGGCGATCAGCAGATGCCGAATCTCATGCTGCGGGTCCCAGAGCAGCAGCGTCATGGACTCCAGCGCGTACGACGTCATCAAACCGGTGCAGATCGCATCCAGCAATTGCGGCAGGTTGTCGGCCTTGAGCAGTTCGAGTTCGCGGTCCTGGCTGCGCTTGAGCAAGCGCTCGTTGGCGCTGGCTTCGTCCACCAGCGCGACGATGCGCGAGCGCAGTTCGCGATTCTCAGCTTCGAGGTCGCGGGCAGCCATTCAGCGAATCCTCCCCGCGTCGGTGCGCGTTCGGTGCTTCCGCAGTGATGCGTCGATTCTGGTGCTCGCCGCACTGCCATTGCAACGCTCGATCCGCACGGCCGCTACGCTTCATTCCTGACGTACACGACCGGCCAGATACTCGCGGCCGCGCTGCATCAGCTCGACGAACGCTGAGGACTCGCTCGCGCCCGCTGCGGCACACAGACGCTCGACGGCAGTGCGCAATGCGTTCAGCGAATCGCGGCCATACTCATTGAGGCTTTGAATCTCGAAATACAAATCGGGATTCTCGCCTGCGACCTTGGTGGCCACGTCGACCTGAGCGTCGTAAGTGGTACTCGACAACTGCGCGAGCCGAGGCGCGGCTTCGCCGCTGTCCGCCAATGCCGTGAAGAAAGCAATGTTGAGCGCATGCGACAACCCCAGCACGTAGGCGATCAACCGGTCGTGCTCGTCGAGGCTCATCACGACCCGGGCGGCCATCGTGGACGCAAACAGTTCCTGCGCCTGCTCAAGCGCCTCGCGATGTCCGGCATCGATGAAGATCACATGGCGACCCGACAACAGCTCGGTATCGGGGCCGAACATCGGGTGCACCGACGTGATCCGGCAGCCGGCATCGCGCATGGCATGGATACCCTGACGCAGCGGAGTCTTCAGCGATCCGATGTCGAAGACGGTCCCGCGCGGTTTGCGCTCGGCCAGTTCCTGCAGCACCAGGTTGGCGACTTTGAGCGGAGTTGCAACCACGATGAGATCGTACTCGAGCGGCTCGGTGCGCCAGTCCGCGATATGTGCGTATCCTTCCACCGGGCCGGACGGGTCGCAGGTAGTGACGCCGTAACTTTGCGAAGTCAGGAACTCACTGAACCAGCGGCCCATCTTTCCGGCACCGCCGATCACCAGCGCCGGTCGACCGCTACCGCGACCCGCGGCAGCGACTCGAATGCGTTCCTGAGCGGTCAGCGAACCGCGAATCAGCAATCGCAGAATCGACTCGGCAAGATCCGGCGACACGCCGAGAGACTCGGCCTGGGAACGCGCCTGCAGCAGAACCTGACGCTCGCGCTGGAAATCCCGCGTCGCACGCCCCGCCGAGCGCTTCGCCTCGGCGACATCGCGACTGAGCCGCTGGCGTTCGGCAATCAGCGCCAACAGCTGCCGGTCGACTGCACTGAGACGATCGCGGATCTCTTCGAGGGTCATGTGAATGCGAATGGCCTGGGGGGACGCTAGCAATGTGACTTCGCGCGCCTGTTTTACCGGTAGCGTCTCCTGTCTGGCAAGCGCCGAAGCATCTGCTGCGCAGAATAGCCGACTGGACGAGCGATCCGAACGCGGAAGCAGGCATACTTCCGCTCGCCGCACGGGGACGTTGGCAAGTTGTTTTTCGACAGCCTGTTAGCCTTGTCTTCGCGCCAGTCGCTCATCGCCGGAATTTACCATGCTGCCCGATCAATCGCTCCCGGACACACTTCCCGAGAATCCGCTGCCGATGTTCATCGACTGGTTCGGCGATGCGCGGCGCAGTGCACGACAGCCCAATCCCGATGCCATGGTCTTGGCGACTATCGGCGATGGCGAACGGCCGTCTGCTCGCGTGGTGCTGTGTAAACATATCCATGCCGACGGCTACGTCGTGTTCTACACCAATCAGTTCTCGCGCAAGGGCCGCGAACTCTCCAGTCACCCGCGCGCGGCGGCCGTGTTGCACTGGGATCATCTGCATCGTCAGGTGCGGATCGAAGGTCCGGTCATTCGTTCGCCGGAAAGCGAGAGCGATGCGTATTTTGCCCGTCGTACCGTGCCAAGCCGCATCGGCGCCTGGGCAAGCCAACAGAGTCAACCGCTGTCATCGCGCGCTGCCCTCGCTGCGCAAGTGAAAGCAACCGAAGCACGCTTCGGCGTCTCTGGTAACGACCTGAACGCTGTGATTCCACGCCCTCCGCATTGGGGCGGATATCGTCTGTGGATCGACACCCTCGAGTTATGGATCGAAGGTGCAGACCGCGTTCATGATCGCGCCGTCTGGGCGCGCCAACTTGAGCGCAGCGGTGAGTTCAGCTTCACAGCAGGAGCGTGGACGGCGACCCGATTGAACCCATGAGCGACCGACGCGACGCGTAACAACGCGACCGCAAACGCGGACACGCTTCGCGTAAGGCAACGATGCGTCTGGCCTCGTCGCCGCTGCGCAACGGCCGTGTGAAGCTAGTTGTCCATCGGTGTGCCGCCGACCCCGAA
>JAIBJL010000360.1 GCA_020029545.1 Gammaproteobacteria bacterium | reverse complement strand
CGCGTGCGGGCGTCATCGCTGAAACGTACTTCTTTAGCAGCCATGTGAGTTCAACCTCTAACGAAATCCCGCTGCGCGGTCTTTCGTAATATCTTGAAAGAAATTAAATCTTGTCCGGTGCGGCCGTTTCGGCCGCCTGATGATTTTTCGCCGCTCTGAGCGGAAAAATCATTTCTCGATGACCGCCATGACGTCTTCTTCGCGCATGACGAGGAGTTCATCGCCGTCGACCTTCACTTCGGTGCCGCTGTACTTGCCGAACAGAATGTTGTCGCCGACTTTGACGTCGAGCGGACGCACTTCGCCATTCTCGAGGATCTTGCCCTTGCCCACGGCAATGACCTTGCCCTTGATCGGCTTTTCGGTCGCCGAATCCGGAATCACGATACCGCCCGGAGAAGTGCGCTCTTCCTCAAGACGCTTGATAATCACGCGATCGTGCAACGGACGAATTTTCAGCTTGTCAGCCATAGCTCTAAACCTCGACTTACGTATCGATTGGATTGGACCGCTTGGGAGTTGGGGACGAATGCCGGGTCCTTTGGGCATCCTTGGACGCGTTAGCACTCACCCCACGCGGGTGCTAATAATAGGGGCACGATGTTTAAATTCAAGGGAAATTTCATTTTGTTCCGATGACAGTCCAGGGCCTGCGCGCGTATGCTGCCGCGCCTTACTCCCACGCTAAGCACATGACTGAAAAGGTAATTCTCGCTTTCTCGAGTTGCCCCAACGCGACGGTGGCGCAGCAGTTGGCTGAGGCAGTCGTTACCGAAAAGCTCGCAACTTGTGTCAATCGAGTCACCGGCATCTCCTCTACCTATCTCTGGGACGGCCGTCTCCAGGACGATTCGGAAGTTCTGCTAATAATGAAGACCGTCGAATCGCGGCTGGCAGCACTGACAGCACGGGTCATCGAATTGCACCCTTACGAATTGCCCGAAGTCGTGGCCGTCGAAGCCAGCGGTGGGAACGAAGAGTACCTGCAGTGGGTCCGAATGGGCGTTACTAGGGCCTGCTAGTACGTAAGCTAGTCGCACCTCATGAAATACCTAGCGGCAGGCCCTCGAGGATCGGACATGAAAGCGAGTCGAACGGCGGTCAGCGGCACTACGCTTGCGTGGCTTTGGACAGCGGCGCTGCTGAGCCTGTTGCTCGTTGCGCCCGCGCTCTGGGCCAAGGATGACTTTCTGCCACCTGAAAAAGCCTATCGCTACTCGACGCGGGTCGAGGGCGACAAGATCATCGTGAAGTGGCAGGTCGAGCCCGGCTACTACCTTTATAAGAAGAAAATGGCCGTCTCGATAGCAACGGCTTCAACCGACTCAGCCGCCTCCGCTTCGCCGGGGAAGGAGGGGGCAAGGACCTCCGTCGACGCGGTCGAACTCGATGCGCCCGTCTGGCCGCGAGGCGAAAATCATCACGACGAATACTTCGGCGATCAGGAAATCTTTCGCGGCTCGTTCGAAGTACCCGTTGCATTCAAAACGCCCGCTGCCCGACCGGCGAAACTTGCACTCGAGCTGAAACTCCAGGGTTGTGCCGATGCCGGCCTGTGCTATCCGCCGTTGCGATGGAAAACGGAAGTCGACCTGCCGGCAGCAGCCGCAAGCACAGCGAGCAATGTGCAATCGATGTTCGGCGGCAAGCAGCGAGCAGCCGACAGCGAGTTTCTGCCACCTGATGAAGCCTTCCGGTTCGGCGCCGGCATCGAGCACGCCAACTCCGTGGCACTGACCTGGATCATCGCGAAAGGCTACTACCTGTACAAAGACAAGATCGCGGTGACTGCGGACAGCGCCGAGGTGCAACTTGGCCACCCGCTGCTGCCGAAAGGCGATGCCAAGCACGATGAGTTCTTTGGCGATACCGAGGTCTATCACGAACTGCTCGAAGCCAGCTTGCCGCTCGCACGGCCGGCAAATTCGGGCGGCAAGCTGAACCTGAAAGTCACGTATCAGGGCTGCGCGGATGGCGGCTTGTGCTACAACCCGATCACAAAAACTGTCGCGCTCGAATTACCAACGACGGCGGTCGCAACGACTTTGCCCACGCAGTCAGCGGCCGCGACGACGACCAGAGCGACTTCGTCACCTGCAGCGTCGACTGCACCCGTTGCCGAACAGGACAAGCTCGCGGCGCTGATTCGCGACGGCAATCTGTTCGCCGTCCTCGGGACGTTCTTCGGCATCGGGCTGTTGTTGGCTTTTACCCCTTGTGTGCTGCCGATGATTCCGATTCTCTCCGGAATTATCGTGGGACAAGGCGACAAAGTGACCCCGGTGCGCGGCTTCTCCCTGGCATTCACTTATGTACAGGGCATGGCACTGACCTATGCGGCGGCGGGCGCCGCCTTCGTGCTGGCCTTCAAACAGGCGCCGCAAACCTTCTTCCAGCAGCCATGGATTATCGGGCTGATGGTCACGCTGTTCGTCGTGCTGGCCTTCGCCATGTTCGGTGTATTCACTCTGCAGATGCCGAGTGCCATCCAGGGCAGACTGACCGACGTCAGCAACCAACAGAAGTCGGGCACGTACGTGGGCACATTCGTCATGGGCGCATTGTCGGCGCTGGTGGTCACCGCGTGTGTCGCACCAGCCATCATCGCGGCACTGTCGGTCATCAGTCAGACGGGGCAGATCGCTCGCGGCGCCGGCGCGCTGTACGCCACCGGGCTCGGCATGGGCGTGCCGCTGCTGATCGTCGGCGCCTCGGCGGGCTCGCTGCTGCCGCGGGTCGGACCGTGGATGGACACCGTCAAGCAATTGTTCGGCGTGCTGTTTCTGGGCGTCGCGATCTACCTGCTCGAACCACTGCTGCCGGATGCCGCCGTCATGCTGCTGTGGTCGGCGCTCGCGGTGATTTCCGGTTTCTGGATTTTTTCGCTCAGGGCGCGAGATGGCGGGCCAGCACCCGCAGTCGTGCGTGCGCCCGGGCTGCTGATCCTCATCTACGGAGTGATCCTGCTGATTGGGCTCGCCTCGGGCGGACATGATCCACTGCAGCCTCTCGACGGACTGCGCGCAGGCAACGTCAACACCGTGGACGGCACATCGCGCGGTGGAGTCGAATTTCAGCACATCAAATCCGGTGCCGATCTGGATCGTGCAGTCGCCACCGCCAGCGCCGCCGGCAAGCCCGTGATGCTGGATTTTTACGCCGACTGGTGCACCTCCTGCAAAGAAATGGAGAAGTACACCTTCACCGATGCGGCAGTTCGCGCAGCACTCGCTAATGCCCTACTGCTCCAGGCCGATGTCACCGCGAACGACGCACAGGACCAAGCCCTGCTTGCCCGGTTCGAGATTTATGGACCGCCGACCATCGCCTTCTTCACAGCAGACGGCGCCGAGACCAGGAATCATCGCGTGGTCGGTTACATGCCGGCCGAAAAATTTGCGCCACACGTAAGATCCGCATTCGCCGGCAGCTGATCGGAATCCCGCGGATCGGCGCAGACCTTGCTTCTGCAGGTCCGTGCCGCGAGAATCCGCCGCGCTCCGCCACTCATTGCCCGGTCGAGGCCGTGTGAAGTCCAGCCTGCTTCTCAATATTGTCATTGCCGTGGTCGCAGCTGCCGGCGGCTATGCGATCTATTCGGGAGTGTTCGCCCGACGTACCGAAGTCCCTGCGGCATCGGTGGCGACGGCGACTCCGGCCTCCACGACCGCTGAAAACGCTGCGAATCCGGCAGCGCCCGCAATCCCGCAGGAACTTCCCGATTTCACGCTTGAGGATCGCGACGGCATCAGGCGCTCGATCCGCAGTTGGACCGGCAAGTCGATGATCGTCAACTTCTGGGCCACGTGGTGTGCACCGTGCCGACGCGAAATTCCGCTGCTGAAGGAATTGCAAAAGCACCATGCCGACGCGGGTTTTCAAATCGTGGGCGTAGCAGTGGACATCCGCGACGATGTACTGAAATACGCGAAAGAGATCGACATCGACTACCCGATCCTCATCGGCGAACAGGACGGGCTGGATGCCGTGACGAAATTCGGCATGGGCTCGCTGGGATTTCCATTCACGGTTTTCACGGACAACCGGCAGCGCATTATCGCGACCCACGTCGGTGAGCTGACCAAGGCGCAATCCGAGGTACTGCTTGGAACGGTCACCCGCGTCAACCAGGGTGAACTGACGCCAACGAGCGCACGGGTCGAGGCCGCAAAGGGACTGCAGGCCTTGGAGCAAACGGCCCCGTCAGGCTGAAACGACGTCTTTAGCCACCCCTTGTTCCCCCAGATTTCACTCTGGGGGATTCCTTCGGTCACCTGCGGTCAAGGAACGGATCAGGGTCGAAAACAGCTGGCCTTACCAGGCAGGATTCGCGAAAGCATCGCCAAAATTACTGGAAACTGGTACAACTCGCGCCCATCTTCTTCCAACGCTCCGCGCGACAACTTCCCTGCCACGCCCATGGCCCACCTGTTACTACTCAACGGCCCCAATCTGAACCTGCTCGGAACCAGGGAACCTGGCGTCTATGGGGCGTTGACCCTGGATCAGATCGTCACCCATGTCGCGCAGCTCGCGGCTGAATTCTCGCATCACGTATCGGCGTTCCAGAGCAATTCGGAAGCGGAACTGATTGCACGCATTCATGAGGCGCCTGCCTCGCATGTGGCGTTCATCATCTTCAATCCGGCTGCGTTCACGCATACCAGCGTCGCGCTGCGCGATGCGCTGCTGTCGGTGAAGATTCCCTTCATCGAAGTACACCTGAGCAATGTGCATGCGCGGGAGTCGTTCCGCCATCACTCGTACTTCTCCGACATCGCGGTGGGCACCATCACCGGCCTGGGTGCCATGGGTTACGAGCTGGCGCTACGCGCAGCGACTCATCGCCTGGCACTCGCTCATCCATAAAAATCCACGAGACGACAAGAACCCAGAGGCTTCCGCATGGATATCCGCAAGGTCAAGAAACTGATCGAACTGCTCGAAGAATCGGGCATTGCCGAAATCGAGATCAAGGAAGGCGAAGAATCGGTTCGCATCAGTCGCCAGCATTCGGGCGCGCCCGCACCGTACTATCAGTACCCACCGCCGCCGCAGATGCTGGCGGCTCCCGCTGCCGCCGTTGCGCCGGCAGCAACGGCACCAGCCGCGGCGGTGCTGGCGGCGAAACCCGATCACACGGTCACTGCGCCAATGGTCGGCACGTACTACGCATCGGCATCACCCGGCGCCAAAGCCTTTGTCGACATCGGCAGCGAAGTGAACGTCGGCGATACGCTGTGCATCATCGAAGCCATGAAGATGATGAATCAGATCGAATCCGACAAAGCCGGGCGCGTCACGGC
>JAIBJL010000071.1 GCA_020029545.1 Gammaproteobacteria bacterium | reverse complement strand
GCGTACGCAGGTCGGTCATGATCGTCATCCCCGGCTTCACCATGCGCAGCGGCAACTCGCGGATTTCATCCATGTCAGGACCGGCGCCGACCAGCTTGGCAAATTTCTCCACCAGTGCGGCCCCGTAGCGATCCGCCTTCCCGCGCACCGTCTGGACGGCTGCGGCGCTATTGTGGCCCTGGGCAACCAGCGAGTCGTACTGCAGCGTGATGGCCAGGATTTTTGCACCCAGCCCGATCGTGCCCTCCCCCAGTCTGTTCAGTTGCTGATCGGAAGCATTCACCGCCTGCAGGATCTGCAGCACCGGTTCGAGACGGGGAATGTGCCCGAGCAATTGGTTGGCGACCAGCGGTACGCCTTCCGACAGCGTCACCTCTTCTGGTGTGAGCTTCTCTCCGAAGTAAAGCTTTTCCACCAGTTCGACCGGCAACGACACGTAGCCCAGCTGCGACAGCATGGTCGCCGCCTCCAGTTGCCAGAACCCCTGACAGTCCAGGGACTCTGCAAACTTCATGACCAATCGCTTGAGACGACTAGCGCGCCCGAAAGCGACTGGATTCGTCATGGCCAACACGTCGGTGAGCGCCTGAATGCAGCCGACCAGCGTCTCCTGCATCATCAATCGTTCCGCAGTGACCATCCGGTACTGAATGAGCGCGTCATCCACCGCCTGTTTGAGTTGTTCCGGCGGACACGGCTTCGTCAGAAAACGGAAAATCTGTGCTTCGTTGACTGCCTGCACCGCCGCGTCGCGACCGGGCTCGCCCGTCAGCAACATACGCGTTGTATCCGGATACGCCCGCATCACTCGCTTGAGAAACGCGGCACCATCCATCCCAGGCATGCGCATGTCGGAGATGACGACAGCAACACCGCCCAGTTCCTTGAGCTTCTGCAGACCTTCGTTACCGCTGAGCGCGAGGTGCACCTGATAATCTTTCCGCAGGTGCAGTACGAGACTGTCGACGACACGCGCCTCATCGTCGACGCACAGAATTTTCGGCAGTTTCTTATGATCGATCACGGCTGCAATTCTCCCATCGCTGCGGCGGCACGTCGCTGCGCTTCATCCCAGTCGAACGGTGCGTTCAAAGGTCCGAGATAACTATCGTCGATCAATCGCGGCGGCCGGTTTGGCAGGCCGAAGGCGTCCAGCCCCTGTGCACCGGCCAGCGCCTTCGCGACGACCAGTGCCGACAGCACGTCGAAACGCGTCTGCGCTATCTGTTCGGAACGATGCTGAAAGGCCACGGCCTCGATGACCGACCGCGGCAACCCCCAGATACCGAGCAAATAGGCACCCACCTCCGCATAGGAGGCGCCGATGACTTCCCGTTCGGCCTCATGCATGGCGAGGCTGCGCTCGCGCGCGATCGCACACGCCTGCTGCAATTCCTTGGGGCATTCCTGAACCAGTATCCAATATCCGATGTTGTGCATCAGCCCAGCCAGCAATGCATCATCCGCCAGCGGCGTACCGGCGGCCAGTGCATGAGCCACGGCTGCGACCTGCTGCCCTTGTTGCTGAAGCCGTTCCGGATCGAACCCCTGCAGCACGCTGCCGCCCCATTGCGAGAAGACTTCGACCGACAGGGCGATATTCCGAATGGCGATGAACCCCAGGTGCGAGACGGCCGCGTCAATCTTCGTAATGGCCCGCGCGCGCCTGAAGAATGCCGAATTCACGACCTGCAACACCTTTGCAGCGATCGCGGTGTCGGCAGCTATGGTCGCGGCGACTTCCGCGGTCCCGACTTCGGGCCTTGACATGACATCGCGCAGCCGCGAGTACGTACGCGGCAATGCCGGCAGCTGGCGAATGCTTCCGACGAGACGGCGCAGCCGCGGTTCCTGCAGCAATTCGTGCAGGCTCAGGCAGCGCTCGATGACATTTTCCAGTATCTGCGGATCGCAAGGTTTGCTCAGGTATTGATGTGCGACCGGCAGCAGCCGCGCCGTCTGCTCATCCTCGGCGTAACCGGACAGCACGATACGAATCGTCTCGGGCCAACGCCGTGCGACGATATCAAGCAATTGCGCGCCGTCCATCGATGGCATGCGCATGTCGGTCACGATGGCATCGAACGGGCGCTGCTCGATTTCGGCGACTGCGCGCGCACCGCTTTCGACGAAGACCAGTTCCCAGCGCTTGCGCCATCCATGCAGACGCACCCGCAGTCCGTCGAGAACGGCGGAATCATCGTCGACGAACAGCACTCGCTTCATGCAACGGCCTGCGTTCTCGGCGGCGTCGGACCCGGTCCCGCCTGACCCGCGATCGGCAATTGTAAGATGAATTTCGTACCCATACCCACGGTGCTCTGCACCTTGATATCGCCGCCGTGCTTGTCGACCACGATCGAGCGCGCGATCGCCAGTCCCTGACCGGTGCCGCGGCCAACTTCCTTGGTCGTAAAGAACGGGTCAAAGATCTTCTCCACGTTTTCCGCCGCGATGCCACAACCGTTGTCGCCGATGATGACTTCAACGCACGCATCCACAACCCGGGTTTCTACGGTAATGCGGCCGACGCCCACCTCCTTGCCCGAATCGTGAATGGCATGAGCTGCATTGACGATGAGGTTGAGAATCACCTGGTTGAACTCACCGACATTGCAGGTGACAGGCGGCAAGGCAGCGAACGCAGTAACGACTTCCGCCAGGTATTTGTATTCGTTGCGCGCCACGAGCAGCGTGGTTTCGATGGCATGGTTCAGGTCTGCCGGACTCTGCTCGCCGGTATCGGGATGGGCAAATTCCTTCATGGCGCGGACAATGCCGGCAACGCGCTGGGTGCCTTCCAGCGTGCGCTCGAATGCGCGCGGTACCTCGGTTTTGAGAAACTCCAGGTCGATGTCGGCTTCGATCGCTTCGATGGCAGCTAGCTGCTGCGCGCGGTCGATCGGGTCGTCAGCGGCCAGCGCCGAGCGGTATGCGGTGAACACCCGCGCCAGGTCGCTGAATGCCGAACGCAGAAAGTACACGTTATCGCCGACGTATTGAATCGGCGTGTTGATCTCGTGCGCCAGCCCGGCGGCAAGACGGCCTACCGATTCGAGCTTCTGCGCGAGTCGCAATTCGATGGCCATGCGCTCGCGTTCGCGCATCTCGGTGACCAGTTGCTCCTGCAGTTCCTGGCGCTTGCGTTCCGCTTCGCGACGCGCGGTGATATCTGCGCCGACCGTCACATAGTGCGTGATGGCGCCCTCGCTATTGCGCACCGGCGTCGTGACCAGTCCCGCCCAGAATTTGCTGCCGTCGCGCCGCACGACCTCCGACTCGGTGCGCACGGTCTCGCCGTTCGCCAACCTGCGGCGAAACGCCACGCGAGCGTTTTCATCCTCCCGTTCGCTAATGGTCAGTATCCGGATGGATTGTCCCAGCAGTTCAGCGGTTTCATAGCCGTGAGCATTGGCGCAGGCGCGATTGATGTAGACGATCGGCCGCGATTCGATATTGGCATCGACGATCCTGAAGTGACTGGACGCGGCGTCGAGCGCGGCATCGCGCAGCGACAGCTCGCTGCTCAGGCGCAGCTTCTCAGCCCTTTCCACGAGCAGTTCGGCGCGCAAGCGAACCGCTTCTTCCAGCAGTTCGGCTGAAGACTGCTCTTCCGGAGCAGAAACAATCCCTGATGCATCGCCAGACATACGATCTCCTGATCCTTACCCAGACCCAACAGTGCACTATCGGACAGACAGTGTTTGCCTGTTTGTCGGTCTCGGGCGGTCGGGCTTGAGTGCGAGCCATTGTCGGAGCGACCGGACATGCAACGCATGAATCTCAACCTGCGTGCTAATTCAGTCGGTTAGCGGCATTTACCCGGTCATTGACAAGCCCTGCGCGAACGTTAGGGATTGATCTCAGCTGCGAGTCCGGGCGTGACTCATGCGGGGGCGCAGGCACTGGGTTACCTGGCCCCTCCCTTCCAAACACGAGATTACCGCGGTTGCGGCAGCACGGAAATCTTGAGGAAGCGCACGACCAGCAATACGGCGCTGACGCTCAGGCCAGCGATCAGTCCGATCCAGACATAGGCGGGGCCCAGGCCGTGACGCACCCCCAGAAGGTAGGCCAGCGGAAATCCCACCGCCCAATAGGAGAAGACACACAACGCCATCGGCACGGCGGTATCCTTGAAACCGCGTAGCGCACCGGCAGCGCCCACCTGGATGCCGTCGGACACCTGAAACACCGCTGCCAGCAGCAGCAACGCTGCCGCAAGCGATCGCACTTCGGCATCGCGCGTATACATCGCTGCGATCTGATCATTCAGCGCGACGATCAGGGTGGCCGACACGACCATGATCGCCGCACACATGCCGATACCCACGCCCGCAGCATATCGACCGGCGGCACGCTCGCCGCCGCCAAGCAAATGCCCGACACGAATCGTCGTGGCCGAACTGACAGCCAGCGGCACCATGAACATGAAGGCTGCGTAGTTGAGCGCGATCTGATGGCTGCTCGCCGTAATCGATCCCATCACGCCCATCAGCAGTGCGGCTGCAACGAACAACCCGCCTTCGGCAAGGACACTCCCCGCCACGGAAGCCCCCAGACCCAACAGCTCTGCGATGACCCGCACGTCGGGTCGCGCCACGCCGCTGAAGAGAGCGCCGCTGAAGAGAGCATAGGGTCGATACACGCGCTGCACGGCGACATATACGACCATCGCCATGCACATGACCCACAGCGAAATAGCCGTAGCGACGCCGCAGCCGATGGCCCCCAGCGCGGGCGCACCCAGGTTGCCGTACATGAACATCCAATTGCCGAAGACATTCAGCAACAGGCCGCCGAACGCGATGTACATGATGGGCCGCGTATGACCGAGCCCTTCGCTGGCGAAACGCAGCGCGAAGAAACCCAGCATGCCCGGCATGGCCCAGCTCAGCGCGTCCACATACCCGATGGCGATGGGCAGGATCTCAGGCGCAATACCGATCGCCGGCAGCACCCATCGCGCCTGCCGTACGCCGGCGAACAGCACGATCGACAGCATCAGCAACACCCACCACGATTGATGAATGTAGCGGCGCACGCCGCGATCGTCGCCGGCCCCATAGGCATGCGCCACCGCCGGGGCCAGCGCCATGAACATCCCCAGTCCGATGAGCATGAACAGGTTGAAAAAACTGACACCGATCGCAAGACCTGCCAGATCGCGCGCGCCCAGCTGTCCTGCCATCACGGTGTCGGCAAAGGACATGCCGGTCACGGACAGGTTGTTGACCAGGATCGGGGCACCCAGGCGTGCAATGGCTCGGGCCTCCGCACCGATGCGGGCACGAGTTGTCATCGAATCGTTCACTGCTTTGACTGGGGCGGTAGCGAAGCGGCATGCTTGGCGGGCACGCATTGTCGCATGGACCCTGCGTCGGGCCGCCCGTCTTCCCAGACCATTTGGGCAGACCATTGGGCAGACCATTGACGCCCGCAGCGGGCCCACGGAGTTGTCATGCTGGTCGGGTCTTCCGTACGTCGCGTCGCCATCGTCGGCGGCGTTCGCATTCCCTTCGCGCGTTCGATGGGCGTTTACGCCGAAGCGAGCAATCAACAGATGCTGAGCGCGACGCTGACGGCGCTGGTCGAGCGTTATCGGCTCAAAGGCGAAGTGCTGGGCGATGTGGGCGCGGGCGCGGTGCTCAAGCATTCGCGCGATTTCAATCTCACGCGCGAGTCGGTCCTCGACAGCGGCCTAGCGCCGGAAACGCCCGCATTCGATCTGCAGCGTGCCTGCGGTACCAGCCTCGACACGGCCATCGTGATCGGCCTGAAGATCGCGACCGGCCAGATCGACAGCGGCATTGCGGCGGGTGTCGATACCGCCAGCGATGTGCCCGTCGTTTACCCGGAAGGCTATCGACGCCTGCTGTTACGCAGTGCACGCGGCCGCACGCTGGGCGAGCGCATCAAACCGTGGGCCAGTTTGCGTCCGAGCTTTTTCAAACCGGGTTTGCCCGGCGTCGTCGAGCCGCGCACCGGCTTGTCGATGGGCGAGAGTTGCGAACAGATGGCCAAGACCTGGCAGATCAGCCGGCAGGATCAGGATCAGCTCGCATGGGAGAGTCATCGCAAGGCAGCTGCCGCGTACGACGAGGGCTTCTTCAGCGATCTGGTCGTGCCGTTTCGCGGACTCGCTCAGGACAACAACGTGCGTCGCGACACCACGCTGGAAAAACTGGCCAAGCTGAAACCGGCGTTCGACCGCAGCGGCCACGGCACGCTGACTGCGGGCAATTCGACGCCGATGACCGATGGCGCCGCCGCGGTGCTCTTGTGCAGCGAGGATTGGGCACGAGCGCGCGACTTGCCAGTGCTTGCCTGGCTAACTTACGGGAAGTATGCGGCCGTCGACTTCGTCAACAAGGACGGCTTGCTGATGGCGCCCGCCTACGCCGTGCCGCGCATGCTGAGGGATGCGAAGCTCACTCTGCAGGACTTCGATTTCTACGAGATCCACGAAGCGTTCGAAGCGCAGGTGCTGTGCACGCTCAAGGCCTGGACGTCGCCGCAATTCTGTCGGGACCGGCTGGGATTGAATGCGCCGCTGGGCGAGATCGATCGCAGCAAACTCAATGTAAAAGGCAGCAGCGTCGCGATCGGCCATCCGTTTGCGGCGACCGGTGCCCGCATCCTGGCCACGCTGGCCAAACTGCTGGCTCAACGCGGCAGCGGGCGCGGACTGATTTCGATCTGCACGGCGGGCGGAATGGGAGTGACTGCGATCCTGGAGAAGTAGCGGAAGTAGCAGCCTTGTGTATAGCCTACCGATCGGAGCGTCGCGATTCTTGGGGAGGGGGCAGAGCAAATCGCGAGCTCCGATCAGTTGGTCGTGTGGCTGCACTCTCAGCAATGCGGTCGGGGCAATGCGATCAGGCACTACAGCTGGAAATGACAGCGAGAAACGTTTAGAGGTCAGGCATCCTTGCCCGTGCGCATGCCCCCTGTTGGGTCTCTTGTGAAGGTCTCCCTGTCACATGCATACGGGTCCTGTAAGTAATAGCGACAGAACGCTGCGGTTTCCCTCACAGCGAGTAAACTTTCTTCGCTCAATCGCCTTCATCTGTGGGTCACACGAGTCTCGATGTCCGGATATATAGGTCTACCCGACTTCAAACATGGCGGCGCTGGACAGCTCGGCGTGCTGCTGGTCAATCTTGGTACCCCCGACAATCCACGAGCGCCGGGCGTCAGGCGTTTCCTGGCGCAGTTCCTGTGGGACCGGCGCGTCGTCGAGCTGCCGCGCTGGCTGTGGTGGCCCATCCTGCGCGTGATCCTGCGCATTCGCCCTGCCCGCAGCGCGCACGCTTACCAGCAGATCTGGACGCCGCAAGGTTCGCCGTTGATGCTTCATAGTCGCGAACTTGCGGCACGCTTGCAGGCAATGCTCGATACGGCACAACCGGCGGCGGCATCCGGTATGCGCGTCGAACTGGCCATGACTTACGGCTCGCCGTCGATCCCCCAGGCGCTGGCACGGCTGCGCGCCGCCGGCATGCGCCGTCTGCTCGTGCTACCGCTATATCCGCAGTATTCCGCCACCACGACTGCGTCCGTGTTCGATCGCGTGACCAGCGAACTGCAGCGCTGGCGCTGGTTGCCTGAACTGCGCTTCGTCAACGGCTATCATGATGAGCCGGCATACCTTGCCGCCATCGCAGATTCGATCGCACGACAGTGGCAGGCTCAAGGTCGCAAACACCTGCTGTTTTCATTTCACGGCATGCCCAAGCGCTACTTGCTCGCGGGCGATCCCTACTACTGCTACTGCATGGCGACCGCGCGTCAGGTCGGCCAACAGCTGGGCCTCGCCGCGACCGACTGGAGCGTCAGCTTTCAATCGCAGGTCGGACGCGCAGAATGGTTGCGGCCCTATACCGATGAAGTGCTGCCGAAGTTTGCCGCCGGCACGCATCGCGACCTGACGGTCGTGTGCCCGGGTTTTGCCGTCGACAATCTGGAGACATTGGAAGAAATCCAGCTCCGCAATCGCGCTTTGTTTTTGCGTAGCGGCGGACAATCGTACGACTACGTTCCGGCGCTGAACGCCAGCCCGGAGCACGTCGCCTTGCTTGCCGACCTGATTCGCCGACACATCCAGGGCTGGCCGGAAGCGACCGGTGCAGCACCCGTCGATTCGTCAGCCAGGGAACGGGCCCTGCGCGCCGGTGCGTCGCAGTAGTGCTCGGGCGCTTCCTCGAAATCAGCCTGCACGCACCGGAGATTCGCGAATCTCTGGAGTTCTACGAGCGACTGGGATTCGTGCAGGCACCCGTGGGTGAAACCTGGCCCTACCCGTATGCAGTCGTGACCGATGGGCGTCTGTTCCTCGGTCTGCACGGCGCCGTCATCCGCTCGCCCGCACTGACCTTCGTCCTGCCGGAACTGACGCGCGGCATCGACGCGTTGCGTCAGCGCGGCGTAGGGTTCGATCAGGAACGCGTCGGCAACGATGTGTTCAACCAGGCAACCTTCACCGATCCCGCCGGACACTGCGTCAATCTGCTGGAAGCACGTACGTTCTCGCCGCCCTATACCGCGTCGATGTCTGCATCGACGTGCGGCTACTTCGTCGAATACGGCATGCCCGTGAAAGATGCGGCGGCGAGTGCGGCGTTCTGGGAGCCGCTGGGTTTCGTTGCGATGGAAGAGGCACTGCTGCCCTTCGCTCGCACGCCGCTGACGAGCGACCTGCTGAATCTCGGCCTGTACCGCACGCGTGCCTTTCGCCAGCCGTTGCTGACATTTGAGGACCCCGACATGCCCGAACGCCTGGCGCGCCTGCGCGAGAAAGGCGTCGTGCTGTCGGATGACATGCCCGACAGCCTGGACGATCGGGAAAACGCCGTGCTCATCGCCCCTGAAGGAACCCGACTGCTGTTGCTGCGGTCGGAGGATTAATTATTATGAAACGACCCATCGGACTCCCTGTCACGAGGGTCGTGGAGTCGAGCAAAAAGTGGGATTTTTTCTCGACTCTCGCCGCCTTCGCGGCGGGGTACATCCATGTACCCGGGATGCACGATGGGAATTAGGCTTGTCATCATGAAACAACTCGTTGTCGCCGTGCTGACGCTGTACGCAGGATCGACCTGCGCCGATGAAGGCATGTGGACCTTCGATCACTTTCCCAAGGCTGCCGTACGGCAGAAATACGGCGTCGATATCGCTGATCCGTGGCTGCGGCACGTACAGCGTTCGATCACCCGTCACGAAACGGGCTGCACAGGTTCCTTCATTTCGGGCGAGGGCCTGGTCCTGACCAATCATCATTGCGTGATGCAGTGTCTGTCAGGGCTGTCGAGCCCGCAACAGGACTACGTCGACAAGGGTTACCACGCCCGCGCGCGCAGCGACGAACGCAAATGCCCGGCAGAAATCCTGTCGGTACTGATCGATCAGGAAAACATCACCGACAAGATCAACGCAGCGACACGCGGTCTGCCCGACGCCAAAGCCAATGCCTCGCGCAAGCAGGAACTGAGCCGGCTCGAAGCTGCCTGCACTGCGGCGTCGCTTAAAGATCGTCGTACCGGACCGCTTGCCTGCGAGTCGGTCACGCTGTACCAGGGGGGACAGTACTTCCTGTACAAGTACAAGCGCTATACAGACGTACGCATGGTGTTCGCTCCGCATAACTCGATTGCGGCATTCGGCGGCGACCCGGACAACTTCAACTTCCCGCGCTGGTGCCTGGATTTCGGTCTGCTGCGTGCTTACGAGAACGGCAAGCCGGCGCGCACACCCGAGCATCTGCGATGGCGCCTCGAAGGTCCGGCAGTCGATGAACCGGTGTTCGTCGCCGGCCATCCAGGTTCGACCAATCGTTTATTCACGTTGGCTCAGCTGAAGTTTCAGCGCGACACCATGGTGCCGTCTTATCTTATTCGCAACACCGAGTTGCGCGGACGCCTGATCCAATGGGGCAAGACCGGCACCGAGCCCCATCGCATCATTCAGGACGCGCTGCTGGGCTATGAAAATTCCCTCAAGGTCTATCGCGGTTTTCAACGCGCGCTGCTCGACGACGCCTTATTCGAGCAGAAGACGAAACAGGAACTGGAGTTGCGCTCGCGCGTGCTCGCCGATCCGCAACTCAATCCCGCCGTGGGCAATGCCTGGGAAGACATCGAACGCGCCGAGAGCCGCTATCGCCAGATGTATGATCGCTACCTGTTCATCGAGAACGCGGCAGGCTTCAACAGCAAGCTGTTCAGCTACGCGCGACAGCTGGTGCGCGGCACCGCCGAACGGGCAAAACCGAATGAACAGCGCCTGCGCGAGTATGCCGAATCCAACCTACCGAAGATTTCCGGCGGGCTGCTCGCCAGCACACCGGTCTATCCGGACTTCGAACAGGTCACGCTGTCATTCTCACTCGACAAGATGCGTGAAATCCTGGGTCCGGACGATCCGATGATCCGCAGCCTGCTCAGTAGCGAATCGCCGGACTCGCTGGCAACTGCACTGATCCGCGACTCGAAGCTGGCCGACCCTGCAGTACGCAAGGCGTTGTGGGAAGGCGGCGAGCCGGCGGTAGCCGCATCGAACGATCCCTTCATCAAGCTGGCCAGGCAGATCGATCCCGAAGCGCGTGCCCTGCGTAAGGTCTACGAGGATGAAGTGCAGGCAGGCATCAATTCGGGACAGGAAAAAATCGCCAAGGCACGCTTCGCGATTCTCGGCACCGATGCGTATCCCGATGCCACGTTCACGTTGCGGCTCAGCTATGGAACGGTAAAAGGCTGGCAGGAAAACGGCGAAGAGGTCGCGCCCTTCACACGGCTGTCGCGACTGTATGAACGCACGACCGGCAAAGATCCCTTCCGCCTGCCGCAGGAATGGCTCGACGCCCGCAGCAAGCTCGATCCGAATTTGCCATTCAACTACGTGACGACGAATGACATCACCGGCGGCAACTCTGGCAGTCCGCTGGTCGATGCTCAGGGACGATTGGTGGGTCTGGCTTTCGATGGCAACATGCATTCGATCGCCGGCAGCTACTGGTACGACGAACGCATGAACCGTACCGTCGCCGTGCATCCGGCAATGATGATCGGCGCGCTGCGCAGCGTGTATGGCGCGACATCGATTGCGGATGAGATTACAGACGGAACGTGACAGCTAGGCTGTAGTCAGAGTCTGAATCTTGATTCTGACCTACAGCCCACAGTCCACAGCCTTTTCAGTTCTACTCCCGATTCCCCACCACCTTGAATCGAACCTGCAGCTGATCCACGACTTCGAGCGCCCCCAGTCCGATGCTGAAGGGCTTGATGCCGAAGTCGGTCTGCCGCAGCGCGAACTGCCCGGTTGCCGTCACTCGGCCTGCGGTGACTTCGATGCTCAGAGGAACGTCGATCTCACGGCTCACGTCCTTGAGAGTAATACGCGTCAACGCATGTGCCGCCTGCCATGGCGGAGTCACGCGGACTGCGCGCAACGACACGCGCGGAAAATGCTCCGCGTCCAGGACTTCGGCGCGCAGCATGTTTTTGCGTGTGCCATCGCGAGCGCCCTGATCGATCTCGCCGGGAAATTCAGTGCCGGCATTGCGGCGGGCCTGCGCATCATCGACCACCAGCTGCGCCACCGGAAACGACAGATCGAAGGATGATCCGCCGGCTTCGGGACTGACCGTGACCTGCCCCTCCAGCGACTTCACCGACAGGACATGGTTGTGACCGAGGCGCGCCAGGGCTCCGCCGCGATAGACCAGGATACTCACCTCCGAAACGACTGGATCCACCCTGTATACGGTGCCGCCGGGCGTCGGCGTAGCAGACACGGGAGGCGTCGGCTGAGCCGGCGGCGGCGTCTTGATACCCGCTGGACATCCGGCAAGCAGCGCGCTGGCCAGCAGCAGCATCGACAACCGCGCTTTCACCACGATTCTCCTTGGTCCTGCCATGTTTCTCCTGCCATGTTTCAGGGTCTGGTCCGAATGACGTAGACTGAGGATGATGCAATTGCCAGGCGATTCGCAGCAGGCATTCGACAGGCAACTATCGCACGGCCCATGTTTTCAGTTTACCTACATCGTCATGACGCAGTCAGCAGCGCGGCGCTTCACAGATGTGGACGCTTGCGTACAGGCAACCATCGAGCGTGTCGGCACGCAGATCGTCCTGGGCCTGCCGGTCGCCATCGGTAAACCCAATCCTCTCGTCAACGCCTTCGTGCGCCGCGCGGTGCAGGATGCCGCGGTAAAACTCACGATCGTCACCGCGCTGTCATTGCGGAAACCGCGCGGCAGCAGCGAGTTGGAACGGCGTTTCGTCGAACCGTTTGCGCAACGTGTATTCGGTGACTATCCGGAACTCGAGTATGTGCGCCTGATCGAGCAGCAACGTCTGCCCTCGAACATCGAGATCATCGAGTTCTATCTCGAACCCGGCGCCTGGCTGGGCAACGCACACCTGCAGCAGCACTATCTCGGCTCCAACTACACGCACATCGGCCGCGATGCCCTGCTACGCGGCCTCAATGTCATTGCACAGATTGTCGCCGCACCGCCACCCGGGGAGGCGTCGCCCGGCCAGCTCAGTCTGGGCAGCAACCCGGATATGACGGCTGACCTGCTGCCACAGATCGCCACCCTGCGCGCCGGCAACAAGCCGTTCGCGCTGATCGGCCAGGTTCATCCGGAACTGCCCTTCATGTACGGCGATGCGCTGGTCGCAGCGGACACGTTCGATTTTCTGATCGATGCCGGCAGCCACGACTATCCGCTGTTCTGTCCACCGAACTTGCCGATTGCAACGACCGAGCACGCCATCGCATTGAATGTCAGCACGCTGATTCGCGACGGCGGCACATTGCAACTCGGCATCGGCGAGTTGGGCGATGCGATCGTCTATGCATTGCGACTGCGGCATCGGCAACCGGCTGTCTATCGAAGCATCGTCGAATCCACGGGCGTACTGACGGCCAATCGCCGGCTGATCGAAGGGGAAGGCGGCACCGCCTCGTTCGATCGCGGCCTGTATGGCTGCTCGGAAATGCTGGTCGACGGCTTTCTCGATCTGTATCGCAGCGGCATACTCAAACGCTGCGTGTATCCGAGCGCGCGCCTGCAACGGCTGATCGACGATGGCGACATCGATCCTGACCAGCTCGATGCGAGAACCCTGGCTGCCCTGTATGAGTCCGGCATGAATCGCATGTCGTACGCAGACTTCAATGAATTCCGCGACGTCGGGCTGTTCCGCGACGAGGTGCAGTACGAACAGGGCTTGTTGACAGCACCGAACGGCGAGCGTCTGCCGGCAAACTTTGCCGATCCGCTGGCGCGTGCGGCGATCGCCAACACCTGCATGGGCACACGCCTGCATAACGGCATTCTGGTCGACGGCGGTTTCTTCTTCGGCCCGAAGGGCTTCTATGCGCAGTTGCGAGCTCTGCCGCCCGCGGAGCGGGCGCGGTTCGCCATGCGGGGCATCAGCTTCGTCAACGAGCTCTACGGCCCGGAAGGCGAACTGAAAGTCGCGCAGCGGCGCCACGCGCGCTTCGTCAACACCACCATGATGGTCACAGGCCTGGGCGCCGCGGTGTCCGACGCTCTCGACAGCGGCCGTGTGGTCAGCGGAGTCGGCGGTCAGTACAACTTCGTCGCCATGGCTCACGCGCTACCCGAAGCGCGATCGATTCTGTGCCTGCGTGCCACTCGCACTGCGCACGGCCGCCTGTCGTCCAACATTTTGTGGAGCTATGGCCATACGACGATTCCGCGGCACCTGCGCGATATTGTCGTCACCGAATATGGCATCGCCGATCTGCGCGGCAAGACCGACCGCGAAATCGTTGCGGCACTGGTCAATATCATGGACGCGCGGTTCCAAGCTGGCTTCATTCGCGATGCGCAGCGAGCCGGCAAGCTGCCGCGCAGCTTCGAGGTACCCGCGCAGGCACGCACCAACCTGCCCGAACGCCTTGCCGACCAGATGGCGCCATGGCGCCGGCAGGGCCTGTTCGATGAATTGCCGTTTGGTTCGGAAATGAGCCGCGAAGAAGTTGTGCTGACCCGGGCGTTGAAGCATATCGCCAACCAATCCGCCACGTGGCGCGGGCGGCTGCAGCTCGCAGGGCAATTGCTTTCGGCTGCACCCGCGACTACCGAACACCCCTACCTTAAGCGCATGGATCTGTTACAGCCCGCGACCTTCAGTCAGCGTTTGCAGCAACGTCTGGTCATTGCCGGAGTGCGAGCCGTGCGCGTGCCGTCCGGCAAGGCACTGTAGGTCGGCCAATTGTCGTTCCCGAC
>JAIBJL010000359.1 GCA_020029545.1 Gammaproteobacteria bacterium | reverse complement strand
AAGGCCTCGGGTTCCATATTCCGAAGGGTTACATTTACTTCGCCATGGCGTTCTCGGTCGCGGTCGAAATGCTCAACATCCAGGTGCGCAAGCGGAACGCCACGCCGGTGCATCTGAGGAAGCAAGTGGAAAAGTAGGACTCTTCAATTCTTCAATTCTTCGATTCGCTGCTGACCCGCTTGCCAGCGGCCTTCCTGCTCACTCCGTCCTGGCCGCTTTGTAGTCCAGACGAAGGTTGTACAGCGAGACGAAGAAGGGAAACAGATTCGACATGATGCCGACAGAATCATTCTTGCCCAGCGTGAAATAACCCAACAACATCACGCTGCCAAGCGCGCTCATGTACCAGAACAAGCGTGGCACGGTGGGTCTGCCCGATGCGCGCGATGCGTACAGCTGCACCAGCCAGCGTCCGGCGAACAGCAGGACGCCGAGATAGCCGATGAGTTTCCACGGCGTGATCGTCACGCCTAGCATCACGATGAGAACGCTGTTCATGGTTTCAGATTTGCGCCGCGCAGCAGGCTGTGACGGCGGCCGTAAGCAAAGTAGATCGCCATGCCGGCGACGATCCAGACGCTCATCCAATGCCAGTTGTCGGCGAAGGCGAGCGAGAACAGGTACAAGCAGGCCGCGGCGCCGAGCGGGCAGACCAGATAAGGGAGCGGAACGCGAAACGAGCGCTGCAGATCGGGCCGGGTCTTGCGCAGCACGAGCACACCGATGCACACCGTGGCGAAGGCCAGCAGCGTGCCCATCGACACCAGGTCGCCCAGCACGCTGATGGGCAACAGGCCCGCGAGAATGGCAGCGAAGAATCCAACGAAGGCCTGGCCCGCATAGGGCGTCTGATACTTCGGATGTACGCGACTGAAGAACTTGGGAATCAATCCGTCAGTCGCCATGGCGTAGAAAATGCGCGGCTGTGCCATCAGCATCACCAGAATCACGGAACTCAGGCCGGCAATAGCGGCGATTTCGACCAGCGTCTTCAGCCACAACAGGCTGGGATAGGCTGCCAGTGCAGTGGCGACGGGTTTTTCCGTGCCGAGCTGTGTGTACGGCAGCATGCCGGTCAGTACGCCGGACATCACGATGTACAGCACGGTGCAGATCACCAGCGAACCGAGGATGCCGATCGGCATGTCGCGCTGTGGATTTTTCGCTTCCTGCGCGGCGGTGGAGACTGCATCGAAGCCGATGTAGGCGAAAAACACGATCGACGCCGCACGGGCGACGCCGGCCCAACCGAATTGTCCGGCATCGTTCGTGGGCGGAACGAAGGGCACCCAGTTTTCCGGATTGACGTACTGCGCGCTGAATCCCATGAATAGCAGGATCACACTGAGCTTGATGGCGACGATGACGGTATTCAGCGAAGCCGATTGAGTGATGCCACGGTAACAGACGCCTGAGATGGCGATGACGATCGCAACGGCGGGCAGATTGATGAGCGCACCGGTTTGCGTGATGCGACCGTTCGATACGGCCAGTGGCGCGGAGGAGAGCGCTTCCGGAAACGCGACATCGACACCGATCCAGCCGCTGATGGTATGCAGGAAACTATTCAGGTAGCCCGACCACCCCACTGCCACCGTCGACGCGGCGAACAGATACTCCAATACCAGGTTCCAGCCGATGAACCAGGCAACGATTTCGCCCAGCGTGGCGTAAGCGTACGAGTACGCACTGCCGGAGACCGGCAACATCGCGGCGAATTCGGCATAGCATAGGCCCGCCATGGCACAGGCGAAGCCGGCAAGCACGAAACTGAGCATGATAGCGGGGCCCGCATGATTCGCTGCGGCCTGTCCCGTCAGCACAAAAATGCCGGCACCAATGACGCCGCCGATGCCGAGCATGACCAGATGGCGCGCCGTCAGCACGCGTTTCAACGTCAGATGGCCAGCGAGATCGCCGGCTTCCGCAGGCTCGCCCGCATCCACATGGGCGGAAGCAGCCACTGGTTTCGTGGCAAACAGCGAATGCGACATGATCAGGACCTGCCGTCGATGAACTATTTATTCGTGACTCTAACAGAGTGCCAAAAAAGTCGATTCATGGCTCCTACTTGCCACGCAGGTCGGCCGGTACCAGCGGCGCTAGCAGCTCAAGCAGCGGTGCGTGCACTTTTGGGGTTCCCACCAGGATGTCGCCGTCGAGTTTGTAGTCGTTGCCCAGCAGCGATGTCACCAAGCCGCCGGCCTCGCTGATCAGCAACGATCCGGCCGCCGTATCCCAGGGCTTGAGACCGATCTCCCAGAACGCATCCAGCCGGCCTGCGGCGACATAGGCCAGGTCCAACGCTGCCGAGCCCGGACGGCGCACACCCGCCGCCTGCTGCATCACGGCTTTGAGCATCACCATGTAGGAATCGAGCC
The DNA here is from genome assembly GCA_020029545.1 of Gammaproteobacteria bacterium. Taxonomy (GTDB): domain Bacteria; phylum Pseudomonadota; class Gammaproteobacteria; order Steroidobacterales; family Steroidobacteraceae; genus Steroidobacter. The sequence goes on along the minus strand of JAIBJL010000359.1, from coordinate 7,814 downwards.
AACGCAGATTGGTCTGATAGGGAAAGCCCGTGCCGATCAGCGAGCGCTCCAGGCCGATGTGGCTGCTGACGCGGATGCGCCGCCCGTCCAGTTGTGCGCCGTCGCCGCGCGAGGTCGTGAACAGCTCTTGACGCAACGGATCATAAACCACGCCGTGTTCCATGCGTCCGCGACGCTGCACGCCGATCGATACGGCGAATTGCGGAAAACCGTGCATATAGTTGGTGGTGCCGTCGAGCGGATCGATGATCCAGACGAATTCATGGTCGCCGCTCGCACCGCTCTCCTCACCGAGAATGGCGTGGTCGGGATAGTGGCGATGAATGGTTTCGACGATATCGCGCTCGGCCGCAAGATCGATTTCGGTGACGAAATCGTTCTGACCTTTTTCCCGCACGTCCAGCCGATGCAGCTTGTTCATGCCGCGGACGATGATCTCGCCAGCGCGCCGCGCCGCCCGAATGGCAATGTTCAATAACGGTTGCATGCAAACCTCGTGACGACCGGCAGGAATGTGGGAAAGAGCGGGAAGCCTGGAGCGGCTTCGGGGGGCGTAGGATAGCAGGAGCGTGAGCCACGCTGGCTACGGCATGACGGGCTACGGGCAACGGCCAGAGCAGATGCGGCAGCGGGGCCATTGGCTGCGGTAGAAGTACCTCGGTGCGAACAGAAATTGTTGCATTCTTGTTCTGGCCGTAGTCGGTAGCCCGTCGCCCGTTTAACCTTACCCAATGTCCCTGCGCATCGTTCTCGTCGACACCAACCATCCCGGTAACATCGGAGCCGTCGCCCGCGCCATGAAAAACATGGGGCTGCGGGAGCTGCATCTGGTGCGTCCGCAGGCTTTCCCGTCTGTCGAAGCCACATCGCGGGCGTCGGGCGCGGACGATGTGCTGAACGCAGCGGTCGTCCATCATGACCTGGAGTCGGCGATTGCCGAGTGCGGTCTTATCATCGGTACCAGTGCCCGCAAGCGTCATTTGCCATGGGAACTGGTCGAGCCCCGCGAGTGTGCCGCACGCGCCGTGCAGGCCTCGCTGACTGGCAAGGTGGCGCTCGTGTTCGGGTCCGAACGATTCGGTTTGACCAACGAAGCAGTCACTCGCTGCAATCTGCTGGTGACCATTCCCACCCATCCCGACTACAGCTCGCTGAATATCGCCATGGCGGTGCAGGTGCTGGCCTACGAAATCTGGATGCTGATGCGGCCGGGTTTGCCGCCACCCGTCGAACGCGAAGTCCCGTTGGCTACGGGCGATGACATGGTGAAATTCTATGCACATCTGGAGCAGGTCCTGGAGGAAATCAATTTTCGCGACCGCACGGGCGGCACGCAGTTGATGACGCGCATACGACGCCTGTTCAATCGTGCGCAGGTGGACCAGAACGAGGTGAATATTCTGCGCGGCATTCTCACGGCGGTGCAGGGTAAGCGTAGGATTGCGGGGAGCAAATCAGGAGACAAAACCTCCACGGGGAGCACGGAGCCCACGCAGGGAAGACCTTCTCGGAGATAACGCATGATGTTGCGAATGCAATTCCGCTGCAGACGTTTTGCGAGTTGCCCTTGTGACCCGGTGTTCCCCATGATCCCCGTGGAATTTATTTCTCCATTCTTGCCATGACCCAACCCATCTACCTTGACTACGCGGCCAGCACGCCGGTCGATCGACGTGTGGCCGAGCGCATGATCGAATGCCTGTTGCCCTCCGGCCAGCACGGCAACCCGGCTTCGAGCCATTCGATGGGGCGCGCGGCCCGCGCCCTGGTCGAGCAGGCGCGCGCTCAGGTTGCGGCCGCTATCGGTGCACGGCCGCAGTCAATCGTGTGGACGTCGGGCGCGACCGAATCGGACAACCTGGCGTTGTTCGGCGCGGCGCGTTTCCATGTCGAGCGCGGTCGTCACATCGTCTCGGCGAAGACTGAGCACAAGGCAGTGCTCGATGCATTGAAGCAACTCGAGCGCGAAGGGTTTCAGGTCACGTTGCTCAAGCCCGACCACCGAGGCATCGTGCTGCCCGAACAAGTTCGCGATGCTTTGCGCAGCGACACGATTCTGGTTTCGCTGATGCACGTGAACAACGAAACCGGTGTGATTCAGGAGGTCGGGGCCATTGGTCAGTTGTGCCGCGAACGTGGCGTACTGCTGCATGTGGATGCTGCGCAGAGTATCGGCAAGGTGGCTGTCGATGTGGAAGCGATGAACATCGATTTACTGTCGGTGACCGCGCACAAATGCTACGGCCCGAAGGGCATCGGCGCGCTATATGTGCGCAGACAGCCGCCAGTGGGTCTGCGGCCGATGCTGGTTGGCGGCGGACAGGAGGGCGGTCTGCGATCCGGCACGCTGCCGACTCATCAGATCGTCGGTATGGGCGCCGCGTTTCAGCTGGCACAGGCTGAACAGCAAGCTGATGTGGCACGATTGGCGGTAATGCGCGATCGCTTGTGGCAAGGCTTGTCTGCGCTTGGAGATGTCGACCTCAACGGACATACCGCAATTGCGGTGATCGTGCGTGAAGTACGACGACTGCGTGCGCTGGCGGGCAATGACGACGCATTGCTTGGCTAGTCGGGCGTGGCTAACGAGCTTTATAACCAGCGGGTCATCGAGCACTTCGAGCATCCGCGCCATCACGGCTGTTTCGACGCGGCGGCCGATGTGATCGCTGCGCGTGCGGGGCGTCGCGCCGATGGCGCCGAGTTCAGCTTCACCGCCCTGATCGCCCAGGGACGGGTCGCAGCACTGCGTTTTCAGGCCTTTGGCTGCCCGCACTGCATTGCGGCTGCTTCGTGGTTGACGGAAAAACTGGCGGGCGCCACCCAACAGGACCTGGCGCAATGGCAATGGCAGGAAGCCGCCCAAGTGCTGAACGTACCCACGTCGAAACGTGGACGGCTTCTCGCTCTAGAAGATGCGGTCCATGCGCTTGCTGAAAGCTGGCAGCGAAAAGTTTAGTGCGTCAATGCTCATGGTGATCTGACTTCAAAGAAGCAAGCCTCGATTGCCTCTTCGAAAACGATTGGCCGCACCTCGAACACTTGATCGATTTGCCACGTATGTCGTCCGAGCGTTGCTCGGCAGTAACGGCCGCACTGCAGTGAGGACAATAGATCCTGACGCTGAGCGTCCGAGCTTCTGCGTGCTGTGCGCGCTTGCCGGCATCGGACTCGAACGTCGCACCTGCCGGATACCCGCAATGTCCGCACCGCGAGGAGAACACATTCGTTCCCTTGGAAGTAGCAGGGCTGGCTGCATTGATGAAAAATCTCTGCAGACATCGCGAACACCGCAGTTTGTTGTTAGTGAGAACAAATGCGAGCGCGAAACAAACAGCGCCAGTCGCCAGTAAAAACGCTCCGGCGAATTGAATCGGAGCGTAGGGACTCGTCGGCAATAACCCAGCCATGTACATAACGGCGCCGAGTAAGCCGCATCCAGCTGCGGCCCACCCCAATTTCTGGTTCCGAGCTACAGTGCGGGTCAGGATATTGTCAGGCAGGCTCCCCATGCCTAGACCCTAACGTTCGACGAGTTGCGGCACAAGGGCGCAGCCGTCGGAACGTCCGCTCGGTCGAAGCGTCATGCGCCTTCGCAATGCATCGGCCTTTTGCCGCAGCGTCGTCTCAATCAAGCAGCGCTTCCAATTTTTCGAAACTGCCGGTCCAGCCCATTGTCATGCCGCCGCGCTGCCTGACGAACTCCGCGATGTCCGCGGCGGTCGTGCCGTCCAGCGGCTCCCAACGCACCGTCACACGCGTGCGTTCCGGCTCTTCGACAGCCAGTTCCACAGTGGTGAGCATGGTTTCCGGCCAGTCCTTGAAAAAGGGAGGGCGTATGACCCGCTCCTTCTCGTCGCAGAACTGCTGCGTATAGACGATGCGATGCGGTTTTTCCAGCGCGAGATACTTCACCAGCCCGTACATGACTTCACCGCCCGGACGTTCCATTAGATAGAACGAACAACCGCCGACCTGCGCCTGCGTTCGCAGAAAGCGCATGGTCGAGCCCGTTGGCGGCAGCCATTGCGCGAGGTGTACCGGATCGGTCCACATCTCGTAGACGCGCTCGATGCCGGCGTCGAACGAGCGCGCGATGAAGAACTGTTCCTTTCCCGAGCGCCGCTTGCCGAGGTATTCGGCCAGCCGGTCCCAGGTTGATTCGCCGCCGGCTTTCTTGATGAAGCCGCGCATTTCCTCGGCGGCCGCAGGCGTCGCGAGCGCCATGCTGAGATCCAGCTGCGTGCGCCCGTTCCGCTCGGTGAACAGCGCGGTCACGCGGAACAGCGGCGGACGATCCTTATGACCGCCATGGTCATAGATAAGACGCTGCTGCGGCACGACCTCCAGGTACTGCGTGGTGTTTTCGTAGTCGGTGCCGTCCGGCCCATGCATGGTGTAATGCCAATTCCCGCCGGTGCGCAGGTCACGGCTGTGAGTGGTGAGCGTGAAGCCGCGCGGACCCCACCACTGCGCCACTTCTTCCGGCACAGTCCATGCCTCCCACACCGCCTGCAGCGGTGCGTCGTAGACGCGGGTGAGGGTGATTTCGTTGGGCCTATTTTTTGTGGTCATGACGTGCTCCTTTGGTTTTTGCTTTCAAATAGGTGCCGAGCCGGTCGAGCTGTTCTTCCCAGGCGATCCGATGCTGCTCCATCCAGTCCACCGCCTCGCGCAGCGGCTCGCCATTGATTCGGCAGGGTCGCCATTGCGCATTGCGTCCCTTGCTGACGAGGCCGGCGTTCTCGAGCACCTTCAGATGCTTGGTCACCGCGGGCAGGCTCATGTCTTTCAGGAAGGGTTGTGCGAGGTCTGAAACGTTCGCCTCACCCGCCGACAGACGCGCCAGAATGGCGCGCCGGGTGGGATCGGCCAGGGCGGCGAAGGTGCGGCTGAGGTTGTCCATCTGGCTTTACCTGAAAGTTAATTAACTAATTAGTTAATCATAGTGATGCGCGGCAACGACTTCAAGCAGGCAGGCGGTGGAATGAATGGCCTCTCTGATCGCGGATGGCGGCGCGTTTTCTTCGGGTATGCCCGCGGGTTTGACTGGTGCGCTGCAGACTTTGAAGGTTTGCATCGCGTTGATCGCGCGAAGAACGCAAGGCCCCGTTCGAAGGCGCTGTCCTTCTTTAGTTCATTCCATGATCTGCGGCCTTGACTACGCACGCCACAGCCGCAATTCTTCGGGTTGCATATTGTTTGCTATTGCGTTGAGTGAATGCGTCATGTCGATATCGCTGACTGCTGCTGCCGCCGATCGCGTGCGTACCTTCCTGGTGCGCCGTGGCCACGGACTGGGCCTGCGCCTGGGCGTCAAGAAGACAGGCTGCTCCGGGTTCGCCTATGTCGTGAACTACGCCGATGATCTGGGTAAGGAAGACATCGTGTTCGAAGATCAAGGTGTCAAAGTCATCGTCGACAAAGACAGCCTCGACCTCATCGACGGCACCCAGGTCGATTTCGTGAAACAGGGCCTCAACGAGGCCTTCCGGTTTCGCAACCCCAACGTCAAGGGAGAGTGCGGTTGCGGAGAAAGCTTTACTGTTTGACGTAGTCAAACGGTGGCTACGGGATGACGGGCGACGGGCTACGGCCAGCACCGCTCGGCAGATCCAGCAGTCCTGTCCTGGGTCCAGTCCGACATCGCGTTCTTAACTCTGACCGTAGCCCGTCACCCGTAGTCCGTAGCCGTGCGTAGCTCCCGCACAACCTAACCCCTCGTCACCATTCGTTTTCTTGCCGCATTGGATCTCGGCGGGTAGACTGCGCGGCGCGCGGAGCAGACTACATTAGCGAGCCTGAGCTATCGCCGTTCCCTGGCTCCCCGGCGAGGTATCGCACCGCGATCTCGACACGCCCGGAGGAGCGCGATCAACTCTTTTTAGATCAATACTTTAGTGGCTGATCTTCAGCCTGAGGATGTCATTTCCATGGCGCTCGAACGTACTTTTTCCATCATCAAGCCCGATGGCGTGCAGAAGAACCTGATCGGGGAAGTGATCCGCCGGTTCGAATCGGCGGGCCTGAAAATCGTTGCCGCGCGCATGGTCCAGTTGACGCAGGCACAGGCTGAAGGCTTTTACGCCGTGCATCGTGAGCGTCCCTTCTTCAAGGATCTGGTGAAGTACATGATCTCCGGTCCGGTCGTCGTGCAGGTGCTGGAAGGTGAGAACGCCGTCGCGAAGAATCGCGAGCTCATGGGTGCCACCGATCCGAAGAAGGCGGACAAGGGCACGATCCGCGCCGATCTTGCGAGCAGCATCGAAGAGAATGTGGTGCACGGCTCCGACAGCGCCGAGAATGCACGCAACGAAATCGCTTATTTCTTTGCGACGAGCGACGTCTTGGCGCGCACGCGCTGAGATCAGCCGCAAGCGACGGCGCCGCAGCTTCGTATCCATGGAACTGCGCGCCGCGACGCGCTACAGATCCCCACATGTCATCGGAACCACAGCATCGATCGTGAGCGACGGCACTTCCAAGTTGCTGGGCAAGACCAACCTGCTGGGCATGACCCGCGGCGAACTCCAGGCTTTCATCGCAGGCCTGGAGGAGAAGCCGTTTCGCGCCCGTCAATTGATGAAGTGGTTGTACAAGCGCCAGGTCAGCGACTTCGACCAGATGACGGACCTGGCGAAAGCCTTTCGCGAACGGCTCAAGGAAGTGGCGCAGATCAGTACGCCGGAAATTCGCCTCACACAGGTGTCGGCCGACGGCACTCGCAAGTGGTTGCTCGCCATGCCGGGGGCGGCAAACACGGCGCCGGATCAGGCCATCGAGATGGTGTTTATCCCCGAGCCCGGTCGCGGCACGCTGTGCATTTCCAGCCAGGTCGGCTGCGCCATGGACTGCACCTTCTGTTCGACGGCGCAGCAGGGCTTCAATCGCAACCTCACCGCGGCGGAAATCGTCGGCCAGGTGTGGCTCGCCAACCGTGAACTCGGCTATGAACACGGCGGCAATCGGGTCATTACCAACATCGTGTTCATGGGCATGGGCGAGCCGCTGGCGAATTACCGCAACATCGTGCCGGCTGCCGAAATCTTCATGGACGATCTCGCCTTCGACATTTCCCGGCGTCGCGTCACGGTCAGCACCTCGGGTCTGGTGCCGCAGATGCTGCGCCTGTCAGAGGAAACCAATTGTGCGCTGGCTGTGTCGCTGCACGCGCCGAACGATGCGTTGCGCGATGTGCTGGTGCCGATCAATCGTCGCCACAAAATTGCCGAACTGCTGGACGCCTGCTGGCAGTACGTCAACAAACAGAACGCTCGTCACATCACCTTCGAATACGTGATGCTCGATGGCATCAACGACCAGCCGGAACATGCGCACGAACTCGCGCGGCTGTTGCGGGGTCAACCGGCCAAACTGAATCTGATTCCCTTCAATCCCTTTCCGGGCACGTCCTACCGGCGTTCGCCCGCGGAGGCCATCAATCGCTTCCGTGATATTCTCAACGCGAATGGCGTCACGGCGACGACGCGGCGGACTCGCGGCGATGACATCGACGCAGCTTGTGGACAACTGGTCGGGCGCGTGCAGGACCGGACGACCGTCCGCCTGGGATCGAAAACATTTTCGGTAGCGGTACAGCCCTGATGCAAAGCTTCTGCGGCAGAGTCTTGCTGGCCTCTCTCCTGGCAGCCGCAGTCCTGATGTCAGGCTGCGCGAGCCAGAGCCGCTTTGCCAAACCGCAACCGGATAAAGCCTCCGACATCAACCTGGAGTTGGGCATCGACTACCTGCGCAAGGGCAAGCTGTCCGAAGCGAAGGAGAAGATCGAGCGTGCACTTGCACAGAATCCCCGC
>JAIBJL010000070.1 GCA_020029545.1 Gammaproteobacteria bacterium | reverse complement strand
GTCCCTGCGCGCCTTCCTCGGGCACCACTTCCAGGTCCGACAGGGCGGTGTGCAGCACCGGATCCCAGTTCACCAGGCGCTTGCCGCGATAGATCAAGCCCTCTTCGTGCAGGCGCACGAAGACTTCGGTGACGGCCTCCGACATGCCTTCGTCCATCGTGAAGCGATCACGCGACCAGTCTACCGAATTGCCGAGACGACGCTCCTGGCGTGAAATCGTATCGCCGGACTGGTGCTTCCATTCCCAGACGCGCTCGACGAACGCCTTGCGGCCCAGGTCGTGGCGATTCGAGCCCGCAGCGTTGAGCTGGCGTTCGACCACCATCTGAGTTGCGATGCCAGCGTGATCGGTGCCGGGCTGCCACAGCGTGTGATCGCCATCCATTCGATGCAGTCGAGTCAGCGCATCCATCAGCGTGTGCTGGAAGGCGTGACCCATGTGCAGAGTGCCGGTCACGTTCGGCGGCGGAATCATGATGCAATAGGCATCGGCCGGGCCGCCCGCCGGGTCACGGGGTGCAAACCACCCGTGGCTTTCCCAGCGCTGGTAAATGCGCTGTTCGATGTCGCGGGGGTTGTAGGACTTGTCCATGATGCAACGGTCTGAAGATTCGGCAATGGGGCGGGGATTATAGCGACGGCCCGTTCCTACGCGACGGTAAACTGCGGCCCGTGAGCCCTTGTCAAACCGGCCACCCAGTGGCGATCAGGTCGCAGCGTTGGGGTCCGGCCAGCTTGCCGGTGGCGCTGCAGCCAAGATCAACGGGGGTCAAAGAAAGCGGGGGGTCAAAGATTGTGCGATTCCAGGGTACAGCCACGATCGCGATAGGTCTTGTAGCGCTCGCGCGATAGCCGCTTGCGCTCGACGTCGGTATCGACGATCTCGGCGATGCGCTCAAAGCCATCGAGCGTCGCCGGCAGCGCATGGGTGAGATTGATCAGCACCTCGCGATGCGTCGGGGGGGCTTCGCCGTCGCCCAGGACGATCATGGTGCGTGCATGCGCCGGCGTCGTGTCATTGACGATCTCGTGCGGCAGAAAGCTGCGCTCATTGAAGGTCCACAGCAGATCGTCGAGTCGCTGAGCTTCGCGCAGCGACTCGGCCCGGATGTAGACCCGCTTGCCCAGGTCGTAGGCTTTCTCGGCCAGTCGGCAGGCGTACTTCAAACGCGCATCCGGGCTGGCATCCGACAGTACGTAGAAGTCGACTCGGATCACGAGCAATACTCGTCTTATTGGGCCCGTCTTATTGGTTGATGAGGTAGTCGACCAGCAGCGGTACCGGACGGCCGGTGCTGGATTTCTGCGAGCCGCCCACATAGGCGGTGCCCGCCACGTCCAGATGCGCCCAGCGCAGGCCATCGGTGAACTTGGCGAGAAAGCAGGCTGCAGTGATCGCTCCGCCCTCGCGACCGGCAACATTCGCGAAATCCGCGAAGTTGCTCTTCAGGCCTTCCGCGTATTCCTCGCCGATTGGCATCGGCCAGGCGCGATCGTCGGAGCGCTCGCCGGCGCGCTCCAGTGCTTCGCTCAGGTCATCGTCATTGCTGAACAGACCTGAAAGATGCGTGCCCAGCGCCACGACGCAGGCGCCGGTCAGCGTGGCGATGTCGATCACTGCGGCAGGTTTGAAGCGGCGCGCGTAGGTAATCGCATCGCAGAGAATCAGGCGACCTTCGGCATCGGTATTGAGCACCTCGATGGTCTGGCCCGACATGCTCTTGACGATGTCGCCAGGCTTGGTCGCACGGCCATCGGGCATGTTCTCGCAAGCAGGAATGATGCCGACGACATTGACCGGCAGCGCCAGTTCGGCCACCGCCTTGAACGTGCCGAAGACGCTGGCTGCGCCGCTCATGTCGAATTTCATTTCGTCCATGGCCGGTGGGGGCTTCAGCGAAATGCCACCGGTGTCGAAGGTGACGCCCTTGCCGACGAGCGCGATCGGCGCGTCGCCGCGCTTGCCGCCGCGATACTCCAGCACGATGAGCTTGGCGGGCTGTTCAGTGCCGGCCGTGACCGACAGAAACGAACCCATTTTCAATTTGCGGCAATCGACTTCGTTGAGTACCTGGGCGCGGATCGAGCGATGCTCGCGCGCGAGCGTCTTCGCTGCGCCGGCGAGATAGGTCGGGGTGCAGACGTTCGGCGCAAGATTCGCCAGATCGCGCATCAGTGACATGCCGGCCACGATGCCGCGACCGTGTTCCAGGCCGCGCTCGGCTTGCGTCTTGTCGCCACGAGCACCCGCGGCGATGCCGAAGCGGGTCAGCGTCGACTTCGGTCGCTTGTTGCTGGTCTTCTGATCGGGGATCCGATAGGCCGTATGACCAGCGACTTCGGCTGCGATACGTGCGAGCGTGTAACTGTCGGCATCGCCGACTGCTTCGAGCGACAGATAACTGACGACATCCCGTGCGCCGGTGCGGGCGACGGCGGCCAACGCCGCTGTCAGCGCCTTGCGGTACTGCTTGCGACGCAAATTCTTGCGGGCGCCCAATCCGACCAGCACGACACGCTCGCAGGCTGCGCCGCTGACATCCGCCAGCACGAGCAGATCGCCGGTTTTACCGTGCATATCACCACGCTTGACCAAGCGTGCGATCCGGCCGCCGATGCGCGCGTCGATGCCGGCTGCAGCGGCCGACAGTTCACCCTTCTCGAACACGCCGACGATGGCGCAATCGGTGCGCTGACGCGCAGGAGCCGCGGTAGTGACAAAAAAATCCATGATCGCCTCGTAAGTGAACTGAATGACAGCGTAACCTGCACTCAAGAAGCCGGTAGTTTACGCGGTGTTTGCGTGTCCGTGCGGGGTCGCTTAAGTTACGCGCGGCAAGCGCTCTCTCAAGCTGCAGATTGTGGGATCGGCAGGTTGCTAAGGATCGTTTGACACGAAACAGTTTACGGCATGCGGGTTGTCGCAGCTCGCTATCGACAGCCAAGCATGGGCCAGCAGGGGCCCGTTACCCTCTTGAGGAACACCGACTGCGCACGCTGGACCGCTATATTCTTCGCGAAGTCGCGCTGACCTGGCTGGCGGTGACCAGCGTGCTGCTGGTGATTCTGATGTCGAATCGCCTGGCGCGCGTGCTGGCGCAGGCAGCTGCCAACGATTTTCCGCGCGATGTCGTGTTCGCACTGATTGCGTTGACCTCCGCGGGTTACCTCACCGTGATCGTGCCGATCGGCTTTTTTCTTGCCATCGTGCTGGGGCTGGGTCGGCTGTATCACGAAAGCGAGATGGCGGCGCTGCAGGCTTGCGGCGTGGGACCCGCCGGCCTGTTCCGGCCTATCTGCGTACTGGGCGCGGTGATCGTGGCACTGCTGATCTGGCTTTCGTTCTTCGCGATTCCCGCGGCCAGCGCCCGGGCACAGGCCATTCGCACCGAAGCGCTGCGTGATGCGCAATTTGGCGCGCTTGAGCCGGGACGGTTTCGCACTTTCGGCGGCGGCAGCGTCGTGTTCTATGCCGAACGTGTCGACGACAAGGGGATTCTGCACAACGTCAATGTGTTCGTGGATCGCCCGGACGAGCGGGCACAGCGCCAGCCTGCGCCGGAGACGGCCCCCACACCGGCGAATAACAGCCCCGCCGAGGGCCAGGCAAGCACGTCAAAGGGGGACATCGGTAACAAGCTGGAAATCTGGGTGGCGAGTCGCGCCGAGCAGCGCGGCGCAGGGCAGGCAGACCAGACCTTCGTACTCTATGACGGCTATCGCTACGAGGGTGTGCCCGGTGGCGGTCAATTCCGGATCATTCGTTTCAGCGAAGGCGGGATTCCTATCCAGCTCGGCGTCATCGCAGGCGGCAAGTTGAATGCTGCTACCAGGACGACCACGCAATTGCTGAACTCGGCGAGTCGTGACGACATCGCCGAGTTGCATTGGCGCATCGCCATGCCGGTCAGTGCCCTGCTGCTGATGTTGATTGCCGTGCCGCTGGCCCGCCTGCGACCGCGCCAGGGGCGTTTCGGCAAGATCGGCATCGCGATCCTGGTTTATTTTCTGTACTCGCGGCTCATGGTGTCGGGCCGCACCTGGATCGAGACCGATGCCGTTCCGACATGGGCCGGACTGTGGTGGGCTCACGGAATTGCATTGGTGGCGGGTCTGTGGCTGTTGTGGCGGGAGAATCCGCCCGGCCGCGCAAAACAACTGGCCGTTTCCGTAGCCAAGGGCGTGGTGAGCTGATGTCGGTGCTGTCGCGCTATCTGATGAAAGCCATCGTCGGGCACACCGTGATGGTGCTGTTGGTATTGCTGACACTCAGCAGTCTGTACATGTTCATCGAGCAGCAGGACGATATAGGTACCGGCACCTACCGGACCGCCGATGCGCTGCTCTATGTTGCGTTGACGATGCCGCAGTACGCGTTCGACATGCTGCCGATTGCGGCATTGATCGGTGCATTGCTGGCATTGGGCAACCTCGCACGGTCCATGGAGTTGATCGTCATTCGTGCGGCTGGCGTCTCCGTGGCGCGCATGGCCGTATGGGTGTTCGGTGCCGGTTTGCTGCTGATGGCGAGTACCTGGATGCTCGGGGAGTACATCGCGCCGCCGCTGACCCAGTACGGCAAACAGATGAAAATCTTCGCCAAGTCCAAGGACTACAGCATCTCGGCGAATGACGGCGCCTGGGCAAAAGACGGCAATACCATCATCTCGGTTCAGAAGCAGAATGCCGGCAATACCTACGGCGGTGTGTATGTGTTCAAGTTCAGTCCGCAACGCAGACTGCTGAGCATCGGTCATGCCAGCAGTGCCAGAATCGAAAACGATAACACCTGGAGGTTGTCGAACTATCGCGAGTCAGTCATCGAAGAGGATCGTGTCCTGCCGTCGGTGCAGAACTCGGCGGTATTGGCGACCGGGCTGTCGCCGGAGTTTCTTGGCTTGGCTTCCGTAGAGCCGGATGCGCTGTCGGTGAGCGGGCTGCGCAGCTACATCGGACACCTGAAGGAAAACGACCTCGACGCGCGTTCCTATGAGACCGCGTACTGGGCACGCATCGCGCGCACTGCGGCGGTCGCGATCATTGTCGTGCTGGCTGTGCCGTTTGCGTTCGGTCCGATGCGCTCGACCGGCACCGGCGTACGCACGGTGGTCGGCATCATGCTCGGCGTGGCGTTTTTCCTGATAGCCCAAATGCTCGAAAGTGCCGGCGAGGTATTCAACCTGCCGCCGCTCGCGGTCGCCTGGACGCCCACGGTGTTGCTGACGCTGATCACTGCAGTGGCGGTGGCGCGTGTCCGGTGACAGTGTCGAAGCGACCCCGAGTGCGAGGGTGGGACGACGCTTCGGCGCGATGCTCTACGACACGCTGCCGGTGCTGGCACTGCTCATTGTCGGGACGTTTCCGTTCCTGCCTTTCATCGAAAAGAAAGTGCTGGTGCCACGCGAGGTAGGAGCGCTGGCCTACGTGTACTGGGTCGAGCAGCTGTTGATTGTGTGCCTGTTCTTTGCGTACTTCTGGACACGTCGTGGCCAGACGATCGGCATGCTGGCGTGGCGATTGCGCGTGCAGCGTCCCGACGGTTCGCTGTTGCGCTGGAGCGATGCGATCAAGCGTCAGGCCATTGTGATCGCGCTGTTGGCGCCATGCATGCTCGGATACTGGCTGGTGTGGGGCCACTGGTCCGATCCCGGCGCGCGCCAAGTCGCGATCTACCTATCGCTTGCGCCCTTCGTCATTGCTTACCTGTGGTTGTGGCTCGATCCGCTCAAGCTCGCTCTACCGGATCGCCTGAGCGGCACGCGAGTCGTCGTGCTGCCTAAAAAAATGCAGTGAAACCATAGCGAACGAGCACGTCGCGAACCGAACGCTGACTTACTTCTTCAGCAGCTTGTCCAGTGGCCTGAAGATCGCCTCGTACTTGTAGTCGGGAATTTCGTAGGCCCAGCCGGCGAGTTGCGAATTCCACCGAGTCGACTCTGCCGCCACATCGCGCTCTGCGGATTTTGGCGTGACAGCGCCGGCAGCAGTCTTGGCGGTTGCATCGGCTGGCTTATCGGCGGGGGCTGCCTTGAACCGCTCAGCTTGCGCCGGGTCATTCGCCGTCGTCAGTGCGACGTAGTGCTTGCCGTCCTGAACCCAACCGTCGATCTGAACGACCAGTCCGTCGAAGGTGTTGAACGTAGCGTGCGCCGCCGGCTTCGCCGCCTGAACGTCCTGCACTTTGCGAACATCGGCCAGCGTCAAGGCAATAAGCGCGGAACCGGCGCTATTGGCTGGAGAGGGCGAACTCAGCTCCTTGCCCTTGGGCAGGCCGTCGATGCTGAAATTCATTTGCTCGCGAGATGTTTTCGCGGCGGTGTAAGGCTTCGTCCCCGCCACTTCGACCGTGACCGACTGCACCCGATCCGCAGCGACGTCGATGATGTCCTTGCGCAACCAGGTATTCAGCGCAGTCGGCAGATCGAGGCTGTCGCCGATCAGCCAGCTCTGCTTGTCACCCGCTCGACGCACATACTGTGCCCGCGATCCGGTCGCTTGCTTGCCAATGATGAGATTCAGCGGCTTCGCGGTACCGCCGATGGCGACGCGATGACCGGTGGCAGTGCTCGCGGTGACGTCTTCGACACCGATTGCCGGGTAGTTCGCCGGATTGGAGGTTTTTTCCTCCACCAGTTGCGCCTCTGACGTGGCGATCAGGAACTTGCGGATTTTCGCTGCATCGGCCGGGAAGTCGCTGCGGCTGGTCACCGTCCAGTCATCGCCCTTGCGCTTGACCGCAACCACCTGCGTGTCAGCGGCTTTGAAGATTTCTATCGAATTGACCGCGTTCAGTTCGCTTTTCAGCTCGGGGTAGAGCAGCTGCGTATCTTTGCTCGCAGTCGTGGCCGGTTGACGGGATAAAAGCAGCGCGCCAGCAATGGCCAGCACCGCGAGAACCGCCAGCAACAGAAGTCGACGTGATGTCATGCACCGTTTCCTTGAACGTGTAGAACGGCCGGCTTCGCTCAGCCCGTGTGAGCCGCGGCCCGGCCAGCGCGCAGCTTGCGGCGTCGGGCGATCGCCAGAACGATCGCGCCAATGGCGAGCAATGCCGGCACCAGCGCGATATTCAGCGCCTTGAGCGTCGTGCCGAGACTTTCGATTTCCACGTCCAGACTGCGACGCACATCGCGCAGTTCCTTACGGATGCGCAGGCGCTGGGTCTGGAAGCGGGTCAATTCCGCCTCCTGCTCGGGCGACAAGGTCATCGAGCCCTGCGTCGAGCGGCCTGCCTGCAGCGTCGACAATTTGCTCTCGGTCTCTTTCAGTTCGGCATCCAGTTCTTTTTCCTTCGCGCGCAACTGATCGCCGGCATGGCGCCGCAGTTCGTCGACCTTGGTGAAGGGACGGAAGTAACTCTGCCGACCTCGTATGCTGATCAGATCGCTGCTGCCGGCGAGATTGTCGACCGCATTGGCAATGAAGTCGCCGTTGTTGGCCCATGCGATGGCAACTCGCTGACCGAACACGTTCTGAGTACGAATCCACAGCGGATCGGCCAAGATGTCGGAGTCGGCAACGATAATCAGATTGGCGTCGCCCTTGGATTCCTTCAGTGCGTCTGCCGGCGGGGCGGTCGGCGTCGTCGGTCCTGTCGCCGGCGCGCCATTCGGAAACGCCGACTTCAATTTGCCATGCACGCGCGCCGCAATGGTGTACCGCTCGCCGCTGGCCTTGAAGCCGTCGAGCAGCGCTGCGCTGTCCGACAGGAGCGCCGCTTTGGCAGCGGGCATCAGTTGTGCCTGCGTGCTCGATTGAATCAGCGGTTCCCACGTGAACGTTGCATCCTTCTTTTTGCTGAGCGCGCCGGCGGTCATGACGTTGATCGAGTTGAGCGTCGAGGTCACCACGTCCTTGCGATCCATGCTGTCGTGATTGAAGCCGACGATCGCAATGTTTTGCGACGGCGCCTCGCCCTGGCGCAACGAGACGGTCAGTCCGAGCTGTCGATCGCCCACGATCTTGGTCGGGTCATAGTCGATGCCCCAGGCATCGAGCAGCGCGCCGAGGCTGGACGATCTCGGCGCCGCACCGCCCATCTGCATGGCCATCTGCTGTGCTGCCGGATCGTTCTCCGATTGTGGGTCGATGAACGCCAGCAGCTTGCCGCCGCGCATGACGAACTGATCGATGGCGTATTGCAGTGCCGGTGATAACTCGCGCGGATGCACGAGCATCAGCAAGTCGATCGTCTCAGGAATGCTCTGCACATCCTCGCCGAGCGTCTCCACGTTCAGCAGTTCGCG
Source organism: Gammaproteobacteria bacterium (assembly GCA_020029545.1). GTDB lineage: Bacteria > Pseudomonadota > Gammaproteobacteria > Steroidobacterales > Steroidobacteraceae > Steroidobacter. The sequence goes on along the minus strand of JAIBJL010000070.1, from coordinate 6,074 downwards.
CAGCTGGCTGATGCTGGCCCAGCCTTCCTGCATGCGACCGGTCTGCTGGTCAAACGCTGCACCGACCGGCAGGCCCGAAATCAGGCCGACCGTCGCGCGCTTGGTGTGACCGAGGCGGTACACGAGACTGGCGATGTCGTATTCCAGGAACTCTTCTTTCTCCGGCTGGAAGAAGCCGATGACTCCGCGTCCGTCGGTCGAGTTCGTGCCGGCCAAACCCAGGTACAGGGCCTCACCGCGCGGACCCATCGGTACCGACTGCAGGCCGAACTCGTTGGCGCGATCTTCATCTTCGGAGAATGGCTGCGGATCGATCACCTTCAACCGCAGCTTGCCCTTCGAGCGTTGTGTCATTTCTTCCAGCAGTTCGCGAACGCGCTGTGCATACGCACGAATGGGCGGCGACTGGGCACTGGCTTCCTGCGAAAAGAAAAAGTACAGATTCACCGGTTCGTCCAGATCCTTGAGGATGTTCTCGGTGCCCGGTGCGATCGAGTACAGGCCGCTTTCGGTCAGATCGAGGCGCGCGCCGCGAAACACGAATGTGATCAGAATCGTGAGGCCGATGAACAGCACGGCAAGCGCGATGAGTGCGCCGGCGCCGGATACGCGCTTGCCAATGAGCGGGTTCTGCGAAGTGTGAGTACTCATGGTCAGTCGGCCTTCTTCATTTCCAGGACGATGGCGTTCGCGGTCAGCCATGCTGCGATCAGCACGCCGAAGTAGAGAAGGTCGCGCAGATCGATCACGCCCTTGGAAATCGAAGCGAAATGCGTCAGGAAGGACAGCGAAGCCACGGCGTCGATGACGGCACGCGGTGCCCAGCCCTCGAACAGTCCCAGCACCATCGGAAAGCCGGAGAGCAGGAAGCCGAAGCACAGCACGACCGTAAAAATGAACGCGATGACCTGATTACGTGTCGCGGCGGAAATGCAGGAACCGATCGCGAGAAATCCACCCGCCATCAGGAAGCTGCCGACATAGGCAGCCAGGATCGTGCCGTTGTCCGGATCGCCCAGGTAATTCACGCTGATCCAGATGGGGAAGGTAAGCGCGAGCGCGACACCGGCGAAGGTCCATGCCGCCAGAAATTTACCGATCACCGCCTGCCACAGCGTCACCGGCAACGTCATCAGCAATTCGATCGTGCCGGACTTGCGTTCTTCCGCCCATAGCCGCATCGACAGGGCCGGAATCAGGAACAGGTACAGCCACGGATGATAGTTGAAGAACGGCGCCAGGTCGGCCTGACCGCGTTCATAGAATCCGCCCAGGTAGAACGCGAACGCGCCTGCCAGCAGCAGAAAGATCACGATGAACACGAAGGCCAGCGGGGTGGCGAAGTAGCTGAAGAATTCGCGTCGGAACAGCACCACGGTGTTACGCATGGGTCGCCTCCTGCGTCTTGCCGGTCGTGATCGCGCGGAACACATCATCGAGCCGGCCGGAAGGTGCGCGGGTGGCAAGCTGCTGCGGTGTGTCGTCCGCGAGGATGCGCCCGTGGGCAATGATGATCGCGCGATTACACACCGCATCCACCTCTTCGAGAATGTGCGTCGAGATGACAATGATCTTGTCGCGCGACATATCGCTGATGAGCTGGCGCACTTCGTGTTTCTGGTTGGGATCCAGACCATCGGTCGGCTCGTCGAGAATCAGCACCAGCGGATCGTGCACTAGCGCCTGCGCCAGACCGACGCGCCGCTTGAACCCCTTCGACAGCGTTTCGATCACCTGATCCAGCACACTGCCCAATGCCAGCCGGCCGATGACATCGTCGAGCCGACGCTGGCGCGAATCCGCCGCCAGGCCGCGAATGTCGGCGATGAACTCGAGAAAACTGCGCACTGTCATCTCGGCGTAGCTGGGTGCGCCTTCGGGCAGATAGCCCATGCAAGTCTTGGCCGGCAGGGGCGCGCTCGCCAAGTCATGTCCACACACTCGAATGGAGCCCGCCGTGGGAGCCAGAAATCCCGTGATCATTTTCATCGTGGTCGATTTGCCCGCGCCGTTCGGCCCGAGGAATCCAAGTACCTGACCCGGGGCGACATCGAAGGAGATGTCATTCACGGCGGTCAGCTCGCCATAGCGTTTGGTGAGATGTTTGATTTCGATCATGGGTCGCGTTGTTTCTGTCGGAGCTGTCGTCAGACCATGGGTCTGCGATTCCGTTCGTCATTCGTTGTTGCTGGTCGCAGCGGGCGGCGATTTTTGTATGAGACTGCCCTGGAGTTCAAGAGAGGTGACAGACATGTCACTCACGACGACCCTGGTGCCATGCTCCTGGGTAACGCCTGCAATTGTGATATTTTTATGGCGTCGCAAAACATGGCCTGCCCGGGCCACCAATGCGCATTTCATATGTCCTTATGAGAAATCGGCCACAAAAATCCAATTTTCTTGCCCCAGAGGACTTGTGCTGCAAAGCAATATGCTTTATCTTTCGCAACGCAAAATGACGCTGCGGTGAATCGGGATTGAACTTCCGGCGCGCAGGGTGTCTATGCAATGGTTGCTGAATGTCGCGGCCGACGAAAGTCGCCGGGGCATGAGCTCGAATCCCCCTGATTGGCCGGTAAATCGCAAGGTTTCCGGCCTTTTTTTTGCGCGTGATTTTCTGTGCGGTTCAGGCGACTTGCCGAGTATGGGCCGTAACGCGGGATTAACTGTTTTTGTCGGCGCGAGCTTCGATCTCGGCTTTGTGAGCTCTTAATACCTTCCGAATTTCCGGTACCGGTGGCCGATCTGCAATCCGACCGATCAGCTCCGCCAGTTCATGCCAGGGTTTACCCCACTTGAGCAGCCGTACAGCGTCGGCAATGATCTTCGACTTGATATCTGTGCCGGCGGCTGTGCTGTCTGAAATCTGGCCTTTCGGTTCGGCCGGCGGCTGTGCGGCCGATTTTTTCGCTGTCGCGACGGATTTCGGCGATTCCTTGCGGGCCGGCGGCGCGATCGGTGTGGGGACCGAAGCCGGCGTTGCGGGTTTGAGTTTTGGCAACTCGCGTGTTGCGTCGTCGGCTGTCGGTGTGGCTGCCCGAGCTCCCAGAGGCCGAATGACTGTCGATGCTTCAATGTTCGTGGTCGCTGCTTTGTCGTCGCGCGCGGGCTCTGCCAGCGGAATGAAGCGCTGGATGTGCTGGATGCCAACGAGGTTGGCGAGAAACGCCATCAGTTCCAGCGATTCGGCGAATTTGCTATCGCCCAGTTCAATGCGATTCTCGCACTGGGTCTTGAGTTCGACGATTTTTTGCCGGGCTACATCCAGCACCCAGCGGGTCGGGCGATCATGTTTCGGCCAGGACTGCGCACGGGCATAGGCGGCATCGCTAAGCTCCGCATACTGCAAATGCAGGTCGACGCTGGTAAGCCATTTGTCGATCAATTCGGCGATGCGACGATCTGCGGGGGTCATGGCGACTCCGGATTCAGTGGCCGCATTATGCACAAGGAATGTGCGGGGTCGTGTGCTGGAGTGCGCGGTCTGGGCTGGTTTTGGGAGGGGAGGCGGAGTCGAGGAGAGGGAGACAGCGGCTTTCTTGCTGCGCGCGAAAGGCGCTCAAGAGATCAGAAGTTAGGACCGGGATTGCGCCTTGACCATCCATGGCCGGCGCGCGGCTGTGACCGCCAGGGACGGCGGAAATGCTGAGAATGCAGGAGCAATTTTCAGTGCGCCAGCTGACGCTGTCCAAAATCGTTCCCTACGATTTTGTCGAACCCTGTTGACCGAGGGTTCTCAATCCCCCCTTGCGCACCAATTGGCGCACCAATCTCGCTGGCGCTCAAATGGCGCTCCCAGAGGGATTCGAACCCTCGTACCAGCCTTGAGAGGGCTGTGTCCTAGGCCTCTAGACGATGGGAGCGTGAATTAATGACGGTCGAATGCCGGTCACCGTGCGCTATTATACGGTGCGCTCCACATGGCTCAAGCGGCGTTGTGCTATTGAACGACAATAATATTCAAATCCGTCCCGATTCGACCGTTGGTGAACCCATTGGTCCGCAGATCGTCCCGCGCGATGCGCATGCAATTTCGCGCGCGAATATTTCGCCCGGCGCGCTCAAGGTTCTGTATCGACTCAAGGAAGCCGGCTATCAGGCTTTCCTGGTGGGTGGCGCTGTCCGCGATCTGCTGCTGGGCATTGTGCCGAAAGACTTCGATATCGCGACCAACGCACATCCGGACCAGGTCAAGCAACTGTTTCGCAACTGTCGGCTGATCGGACGGCGCTTTCATCTGGCGCATGTGCGGTTCGGTTACGAAATCATCGAAGTCGCCACGTTTCGCGCGGCGCACACCGCGATGGACGAGGACAACAGCGTCGATGAGGCCGGCCATCGCGTATTGGACGATCGCGGGCGCATCCTGCGCGACAATCTGTACGGCACCATCGAGGAAGATGTGTGGCGTCGCGATTTCACCGCCAACGCGCTGTACTACAACATCGAGGATTTTTCGGTGTGGGATTACGTCGGCGGTCACGTCGATGCGCGCGATCGTGTGATGCGATTGATCGGCGATCCGGAAACCCGCTATCACGAAGACCCGGTGCGCATGCTGCGGGCCGTGCGCTTCGCGGCGAAGTTGGGTTTCAGCATTCACCCCGCGACCGCGGCGCCGATTCCGAAGCTGGCTCATATGCTCGACAGCGTGCCGCCGGCGCGTCTGTTCGATGAAGTCAACAAACTGTTTCTCGGTGGCAGCGCCGTCGCTGCATTCGACCTGCTGACGCACTTCGGATTGATCGAGCACTTGATGCCGGATGTGTCCGTGGCGCTGGCTGAAGCGCCCGACGGTCCGGCAGCGCGCCTGCTGCGCCTTGGTTTGCAAGGGACCGATGAACGTGTGCGCGCCGACAAGTCGGTCACGCCGACATTTCTGTTTGCCGTGCTGTTGTGGCCCGCGCTGCGTCGCGCGTACGACCGCACCTCGCACACGGACGAATCCATCATTCCGGATCTGATCGCAACCTGCGAGCAGGTGACGATGCGACAGCAACGGCGCATTGCTGTGCCCAAGCGATTCACCATGCCGATGCGTGACATCATTGCGCTGCAGCCGCGCTTTGAACGCACCGATGGCAGGCGCGCGTTTCGTCTGCTTGACCATCCGCGTTTTCGCGCAGCTTACGATTTGTTGTTGCTGCGCGCTGCAGCGGGCGAGGTCTCGCAGGAACTGGCGACGTGGTGGACCGAAATCCAGAGCGTCCCTGCGGAGCAACGGCAGATCCATCTGTCGCAAGCGGTGGAAAACCCGGAGGTGAATGCGGCGGCGGAACAGCCGCGTCGTCGCCGCCGACGTCGTGCACCGCGCAGGTGAGGCGGGATGGTCGCACAGTGGACGCCCGCCTATGTCGCGATCGGCAGTAATCTCGACGATCCGCAAGCGCAAGTGCAACGCACGTTCGATGCGCTGAGCAAGGTGACTGGATCGAGATTGATCGCACGCTCCCGGCTGTTTCGCACGCGTCCGTTGGGTCCGCAGGATCAGCCGGACTTCGTGAATGCCGCCGCCGGGATGCTGACCACCTTATCGGCTCGCGCATTCCTGCTGGAATTGCAGCAGATCGAACGACTCATGGGCAAGCAAGCGCCGACGCAGCGGTGGGGCGCGCGACGCATCGATCTCGATCTGATCGTGTTCGGCGATCAATCTCATGACGAACCGGATCTGCAGGTACCGCATCCAGGTGTGTCGAGTCGTAACTTCGTGCTGTATCCTCTGCTCGACATCGCACCGGCTTTGTCGATTCCGGGACAGGGACGAGTGCACGAACTTGCGCAGCGTGTCAGCGGCGATGGCATCGCACCGCTCTTGGCGACTTGACCGACTACTGACGATTTCTGCATGCCTGAATCATCCACTGCGGCACCCCATCGTTTCATCGTCGTCGAAGGCCCGATCGGTGTCGGCAAGACCAGCCTGGCGCGCCGTCTCGCACGCAGCTTCGGCAGCGAGCTGATTCTCGAACAGGCCGAGGAGAATCCGTTTCTCGAGCGCTTCTACAAGAACCCGCGCTCGGCTGCCTTGCAGACCCAGTTGTTTTTTCTGTTCCAGCGCACTCGCCAGCTCG